>CANBTZ010000101.1 GCA_947372495.1 Comamonadaceae bacterium
TCGGCGTTGATTTTGGTCTTCCCCATTTCGATACCGAACTCGAAGAACTGGGCCTTTTGTCCGAGTCTGCTGGGCTTCACCCCGTGGCTCGCTTGACCTGCAAACGCAAGGCACCCGATCCAGCCCTGTTTGTGGGCAGTGGCAAAGCCGACGAAATCAAGGAACTGGCCCTCATGCACGGGGCCAAAGAGGTCCTGTTTGACCAATCGCTCAGCCCGGCGCAGCAGCGCAATCTGGAGCGCCATCTGGGCATGCCTGTCAATGACCGCACTTTGTTGATCCTTGAAATCTTTGCCCAGCGCGCCCGCAGCCACGAAGGCAAACTGCAGGTCGAACTGGCCCGCATGCAGTACCTGAGCACGCGTTTGGTGCGCCGCTGGTCACACCTGGAGCGCCAAAGCGGCGGCATCGGCATGCGCGGTGGCCCTGGCGAGACGCAGATCGAACTTGACCGCCGCATGATCGGTGACGCCATCAAGCGCACCAAGGAACGCCTGGTCAAGGTCAAAAAGCAGCGCAACACCCAGCGCCGCCAGCGCGAACGCCGCCAGACCTTCAACATCTCGCTGGTGGGCTACACCAACGCGGGCAAGTCGACGCTTTTCAACGCCTTGGTCAAGGCACGGGCGTATGCGGCTGACCAACTGTTTGCCACCCTCGACACCACCACCCGCCAGCTTTATTTGGGCGAGGTGGGCCGCACCGTGTCCTTGTCCGACACCGTGGGCTTCATCCGCGATCTGCCTCACGGCCTGGTCGAAGCGTTTCAGGCCACTTTGCAAGAGGCCATGGAGGCCGATCTGCTGCTGCATGTGGTGGACGCCTCCAACCCGGACTTCCCTGAGCAAATGCAGCAAGTGCAAAAAGTGCTGGCCGAAATCGGCGCGGACAACGTGCCTCAACTGTTGGTGTTCAACAAACTCGACGCACTCGACGAACAGCATCAGCCCCTGCAAATGCAGGATGAATACGAGCAGGACGGCATGCAGGTGCCTAGGATCTTTGTCAGCGCCAAGGCCGGCGTGGGCCTCCAACTTTTGCGCACGGCTTTGGCCACGCGCGCCCAAGAGGCTTTGGGGCCTGTCGCACCTGCCGAAGAAGATGTCCGTGACTTGCCCCGGGAATATCCCGGTGATTCAGACTGATGTCTGGCCGTTTTCGGCACAATGTCGTTCATTCAGACCACAAATACACCATGAATTTTCATTTGCCAGCCCTGCGTTCGCTCCGATGGCCAGATCGGGTCCGTGGCATGTTCAATCTGAACGACCCCCGCTGGGGCCGCTCGGATGAGAAAAATCCGCAAGACGCGGTGCCGCCCGAGCCCAAACCCCACGCCGATGCCGAACCCCGGCAGCCTGCGCGAGGTTCTCAGCAAGCCGGGCCGCCCGACTTGGACGAGTTGTGGCGCGATTTCAACCGCAAACTGGGCCAGATGTTTGGCCAGCGCGGCGGCCCGCAAGGCCCAGGTGGTGGTGGTTCTGCGGGCGGCCCCGGTGGCGTGCCTTCGTTCCTCAAGAACCTGGGACTGGGTGTGATCCTTGCTGCGGCCTTGGTGGTGTGGATGGGCACTGGCTTTTTCATCGTGCAAGAAGGCCAACAGGCTGTGATTACCCAGTTTGGCAAGTACAAATCAACCGTCGGCGCGGGCATCAACTGGCGCATGCCTTACCCCGTGCAGCGTCATGAACTGGTGTACGTTTCCCAGATTCGTTCGGTGGACATTGGCCGCGACAACATCATCAAGGCCACCGGCTTGCGTGAATCGGCCATGCTCACCGAAGACGAGAACATCGTCGAAATCAAATTTGCTGTGCAGTACCGCCTGAACGACGCGCGTGCCTATCTGTTTGAAAGCAAGAACCCCACTGAAGCCGTGGTGCAAGCGGCAGAAACCGCTGTGCGCGAGGTGGTGGGCAAGATGAAGATGGACGCGGCTTTGTCAGAAGAGCGTGACCAAATCGCCACACGCGTGCGCAGCCTGATGCAAACCATTCTCGACCGCTACAAAGTGGGCATTGAAGTGGTGGGCATCAACTTGCAGCAGGGCGGTGTGCGCCCACCAGAGCAGGTGCAAGCCGCGTTTGACGATGTGCTCAAGGCCGGGCAAGAGCGCGAGCGCACCAAAAACGAAGCCCAGGCTTATGCCAACGACGTGATCCCCCGTGCCGTGGGTGCCGCTTCGCGCCTCAAAGAAGAGGCCGACGCCTACCGCGAGCGCATCGTGGCCCAAGCCGAGGGCGACGCCCAACGCTTCAAGGCCATCTTGCCCGAGTACCAAAAGGCACCGCAGGTCACCCGTGACCGCATGTACACCGACACGTTCCAGCAAATCTACGGCAACGTGACCAAAGTTCTGGTGGACAGCAAGCAAGGTGCCAACTTGTTGTACTTGCCGCTCGACAAAATCATTCAACAAGCCAGCCAAGTCCCGGTGGCCGCGCCTGCTGCGGATGCCGCACCCGCTGCGCCTGCCAGCAATGCCGCTGTGAACAGCACACCCGACCCACGCTCGCGCGACACCCAGCGCAGCCGCGATCGCGACGCACGTTAAGGAATAAAAATGAACCGATTGGGATTGTGGGTTTCCTCCCTGCTGGTCTTGCTGGTGCTCCTGAGCTCCAGCTTGTTTGTGGTCGACCAGCGCCAGTTTGGCGTGGTGTACTCCCTTGGCCAGATCAAAGAAGTGATCACCGAGCCGGGCTTGCACTTCAAACTGCCACCACCGCTGCAAAACGTCAACTACATCGACAAGCGCCTCTTGACGCTCGACAGCCCAGACACCGAACCCATGCTGACCGCTGAGAAGCAGCGCGTGGTCATCGACTGGTATGTGCGCTGGCGCATCACCGACCCGCAGGCGTACATCCGCAACGTGGGCATCGACGAAAAAACCGGGGCCAACCAGCTCAACCGGGTGGTTCGCAACGCTTTCCAGGAAGAAATCAACAAGCGCACCGTCAAGGACTTGCTGTCGCTCAAACGCGAAGCGCTGATGAACGACGTCAAGCGCGAAGTGCTCGAAGTGGTCAAAGGTGGCGCCAAGCCTTGGGGCATGGACGTCATCGATGTGCGCATCACGCGTGCGGACTATGTGGACGCCATCACCGAGTCGGTCTACCGCCGCATGGAGGCCGAGCGCAAGCGTGTGGCCAACGAGTTGCGTTCGACCGGTGGCGCCGAAGGCGAGAAAATCCGCGCCGACGCCGATCGCCAACGCGAAGTGACCATCGCCAACGCTTACCGTGAAGCCCAAAAAATCAAAGGGCAGGGCGACGCGCAAGCTGCCCGCATCTATGGCGAAGCGTTTGGCCGTGACCCGCAGTTTGCGCAGTTCTACCGCAGCCTCGAAGCCTACAAAACCACCTTTGCCAAAAAGAGCGACGTGATGGTGCTCGACCCCGCCAGCTCCGAGTTCTTCAAGGTCATGCGTGGCGGCGTGTCACCAGCGCCTGCGCGAAAGTAAGTTTTGTCGGACACTTGGCTGCTGGCCTTAGGCCTGATGCTGATCTTTGAAGGCCTCATGCCCATGGTGGCGCCCCTGCAGTGGCGTCGACTTTTCGAGCAACTGCTGCAAATGCACGACGGCCAGATCCGGTTTTTTGGCCTGTTCATGGTGCTTGCGGGCCTGATCTTGGTCTGGGTGATGGCTTAAACCACAGCCACCTGCGGGAAACCGGCCTTGAAGTCGGTAAAATCTCTGTTTTAACCGTCTACCTATTCCTCCATGTCTGCTTGGGTCCTCCCGGATCACATTGCCGATGTGCTGCCTTCTGAGGCACGTCACATCGAAGAACTCCGACGCGAATTGCTCGACACCGCCCGTGGCTATGGCTACGAGCTGGTGATGCCGCCGCTGTTGGAGCATCTGGAATCCCTGCTGACCGGCACGGGTGAAGCGCTTGATTTGCAAACCTTCAAGCTGGTCGATCAGCTCTCTGGCCGCACCCTCGGCTTGCGAGCCGACACCACGCCCCAGGTTGCACGCATCGACGCCCACTTGCTGGGTCGCGCAGGCCTCACGCGCCTGTGCTACTGCGGCCCCGTGCTGCACACCCGACCCGCCAGGCCCCACGCCACGCGCGAGCCGCTGCAGTTTGGTGCCGAGATTTATGGCCATGCCGGCCCTGAAGCCGACCTCGAAATCCTGCAATTGGCGCTGGACAGCCTCCAAGCGTCCCAGGCCAGCGGTTTGCAGCTGGACCTGGCCGATGCCCGCATCAGCAACAGCTTGCTTTCTTCGGAAACCCTCACCGATGCACAGCGTCACGACGTCCATGCGGCGCTGGCCACCAAGGATGTGAGTGCGTTGCAGCGACTGAGCGCCAACTTCTCGGCTGAAAACCGCCGTGGTTTGCTGGCCCTGGTGGACCTGTATGGTGACATCGCCGTGCTCGATGAAGCGGCCAAACGCCTGCCTGCCACCCCTGTCATCACCCAAGCGCTGGCGCAACTGCGTTGGCTGGCGGGTCAGGTGCAAGGCGCGACCGTCAGTTTTGACCTGGGTGACTCCCGTGGCTATGCCTATTACAGCGGCATGCGGTTTGCCGTGTACGCCAAAGGGGCCTCTGACGCTTTGGCCCGGGGCGGGCGTTACGACGGTGTGGGCGCAGTGTTCGGTCACCGCATTGACCGTGACCGTCCAGCCGTGGGTTTCAGCCTGGACCTGAAAGAGTTGGTGATGTCCGTTCCGCCCTTGGCGCTGCGTGCAGCCATCTGTGCCCCTTGGGGTGACTCGCCTACACTGCGCGCCGCCATTGCCGCTTTGCGCAGCCAAGGCGAGACGGTGGTCTGCGTGCTGCCCGGACACGAGAGTGAAATCGATGAATTCCATTGCGACCGCCAGCTGATCGAAGCGGCAGGCCAGTGGGTGGTCCAATCCATTTAAATCTGAAAATCAAGAGCATGAACATGAAGCAAGGCCGTAACGTGGTCGTCGTGGGCACCCAGTGGGGCGACGAGGGCAAAGGCAAACTGGTCGACTGGCTGACCGAACGCGCTCAAGGCGTGGTGCGCTTTCAAGGCGGCCACAACGCGGGCCACACCCTGGTGATCAATGGCGTGAAAACCGCCTTGCACCTGATCCCCAGCGGCATCATGCGCGCAGGCGTCAAGTGCTACATCGGCAACGGCGTGGTGCTGTCTGTGCCCAAGCTGCTCGAAGAAATTGCGGGTCTTGAAAAAGCCAATGTCGAAGTCCGCTCGCGTCTGCGCGTGAGCGAAGCTTGCCCACTGATCTTGCCTTACCACGTTGCCCTTGATGTGGCCCGTGAAGCCGCCAAGGAAAAAGCCGGCACTGCGAAAATTGGCACCACCGGTCGCGGCATCGGTCCGGCCTATGAAGACAAGGTCGCCCGCCGCGCCATCCGCGTGCAGGACCTGAAATACCCCGAGCGTTTTGCCACCAAGCTGCGCGAAAACCTGGCCCTGCACAACCATGTGCTGGTCAACTTCTTGGGCGCTGAGCCTGTCGACTTTGACACCACTTACAACGAGGCCATGACCTACGCCAAGGCTTTGCTGCCCATGGTGGCTGACGTGTCACGCGAATTGAACGACGCCCACAAGGACGGTGCCAACTTGCTGTTCGAAGGCGCACAAGGTACCTTGCTCGATGTGGACCATGGCACCTACCCGTTTGTGACCTCCAGCAACTGCGTGGCCGGCAACGCCGCCGCAGGCGCTGGCGTAGGCCCGGGCATGCTGCATTACATTTTGGGCATCACCAAAGCCTACTGCACCCGTGTGGGCGGCGGCCCATTCCCCACCGAACTCGATTGGGAAAAAGAAGGCACACCCGGTTACCACATGTCCACCGTGGGGGCCGAGAAGGGCGTGACCACTGGCCGTTCACGGCGCTGCGGCTGGTTCGATGCTGCACTGCTCAAACGCAGTGCCCAGGTCAACGGCCTGAGCGGCATGTGCATCACCAAGCTCGATGTGCTCGACGGACTCAAAGAGCTGATGCTGTGCACGGGCTATGAACTCGACGGCGAAACGATTGACATCTTGCCCATGGGCGCAGACGAAATCGCCCGCTGCAAGCCGATTTATGAAGTCATTCCCGGCTGGAGCGACAGCACCGTGGGCGTGACCGAATTGGACAAACTGCCTGTCAATGCACGCAAATACCTGGACCGCATCGCCGAAGTGACCGGTGTGCCGGTGCACATGGTGTCCACCAGCCCTGACCGCGACCACACCATCTTGCTGCACAACCCCTTTGCAGCTTGAGCCGCATTTTTTGAATTCCCACCCTCATTCATTATTGGAGCCCTCACCATGTTGACCGAAGACGGCAAGCACCTGTACGTGAGTTACGACGAGTACCACAACCTCATCGAGAAACTCGCCATCAAAATCCACCAGTCCGGCTGGGAATTCGACACCATCCTGTGCCTGGCCCGTGGCGGCATGCGTCCAGGTGACATCCTCTCGCGCGTGTTCGACAAGCCACTGGCCATCATGTCGACCAGTTCGTACCGCGCTGACGCAGGCACAGTGCAAGGCCATCTGGACATCGCCCGTTTCATCACCACGCCCAAAGGCGAGATCGCTGGCCGCGTGCTGCTGGTGGACGACCTGGCCGACACCGGCCACACCCTGCGTGCGGTGGTCGACCAATTGAAAAACAACTACAAGCCGATCACCGAGCTGCGTTCTGCCGTGATCTGGACCAAAGGCGTCTCGACCTTCAAGCCCGATTACTCGATCGAAGACCTGCCCACCAACCCGTGGATTCACCAGCCGTTCGAGCCCTATGACGCCATGCGTCCCGAAAAGCTGATCGAAAAGTGGAAAGTCTGAGCGATCTTGTCGCTTGTGCAAAAACCCGGCCTGTGTGCCGGGTTTTTTGATGCGGGGCGTTTTGTCGGCGCTTGCAGATGGGCGCAGCCCGCTTGCCATCGGCTAGCATGTCGGCATGGCACAAGATCACCACGACACCACCCACCTGATTCACCACCCGTACCAACCGCCTGCGGGTTTCGACTCGCCGCAGCCTGGCGTGTTCAAGGCCTCGACGGTTTATTTTCCGACCGTGGCGGCCATGCGCCAACGCGAGTGGAAAGACAAATCAGCGTACACCTATGGCCTGCACGGTACGCCGACTTCGTACCTGCTCGAAGAGCGCCTGTGTGCACTCGAAGGCGCTCAACAATGCGTGCTGGTGCCCAGCGGTCTGGCGGCCTTGGCCACCGTGGCGCTGTCGCTGCTCAAAGCCGGTGACGAGGTCTTGATCCCCGACAACGCCTATGGCCCCAACAAAGCCCTGGCCGAAGGGGAGTTGCAGCACTTTGGCATCACGCATCGGTACTACGACCCGATGCATCCGGCCGATCTGGCGTCGCGCATCAACGATCGCACCCGCCTGGTCTGGCTCGAGGCTCCGGGCTCCGTCAGCATGGAGTTTCCGGACCTGATTGAGCAGGTGCGGATTTGCCAGGCCCAAGGCGTGACCTGCGCTCTGGACAACACCTGGGGCGCGGGCTTGGCCTTCAAGCCGTTCGACCTGCTGGGTGACGGCCAGCTGGGCGTGGACATCAGCGCACACGCGCTGACCAAATACCCCAGCGGCGGGGGCGATGTCTTGATGGGCAGCATCACCACACGCAACACCGCGCTCCACTTGAAAATCAAGCTGTGCCACATGCGCCTGGGGATGGGCGTGGGGGCCAACGACGTCGAGGCGGTGCTGCGCGCCTTGCCCAGCATTGGACTGCGTTACGCCGCGCAAGACCGCACGGCGCGCGCGTTGGCGCAGTGGTGGCAAAACCAGCCTCAGTGCGCTCAGCTGTTGCACCCCGCGTTTGCAGGCACGCCAGGGCATGCACATTGGCAAGCGGTGTGCGGTGCGCAAGGCGCCAGTGCGGGCCTGTTCAGCGTGATGCTGGATGCGCGTTACACGCAAGACCAGGTCGATGCTTTTTGCAACGACCTTCAGTTGTTCCGCTTGGGCTACAGCTGGGGCGGGCCCGTGAGCCTGGTCGTGCCCTATGCGCTCGAGACGATGCGCTCGGTTTGGCCCGCGCACTTGGAGCGAGGCACCTTGGTGCGCTTTTCGACCGGTTTGGAGTCTGCCGAGGCCTTGGTGCAAGACCTGGCCCAATCGCTCAGCAAGAACTTGCCTGCCTGATTGAGCACCCCCGTGTTTTCCTCAGTGGTCGGGGCAGGGGGTGCAGGTTAATCTGAAGGTATTGCATTTCTTGTTTGAGACTTCATGCCAGACCAGCCCCAGCCTGACAGTACCACCGAATTGCCCGTGATGGCGCAGCCCTATGTGCCCCCGGCGCATGTCGGGCCTCGCGCCCACATGACGCTGCTGCGCTTGTCCGATCCGCTGCTTTGGCTGGTGCGGGGCGCCAGAGACCTGCAGGCGCACCCTGGCATTGCCCTGTTTTATGGCCTGTGCTTTTGGTGCATGGCGCAGGTGCTCAGCCTCGTGTTCAAGCACAAGCCCGAGTTCACCCTGTCCATGGTGTCGGGCTGCCTGTTGGTGGGCCCATTTTTGGCCATGGGCTTGTACGAAGTCAGCCGCAGACGCGCATTGGGGCAGCAGCCCGACATGGGCAGCTCTTTCACTTGCTGGGACGGTCACATCAAAAGCATGGCCATGCTGGTGCTCGTGTTGATGGTGCTGGAGTTGCTCTGGGGCAGGGCGTCATTGGTGGTGTTTGCGGTGTTCTTCAACACCGGCATGCCTTCGACCACCGGGGTCATTCAGGCCATTTTCAACCCCGAGAACCTGGACTTCGTGATGGTGTACCTCTTCGTGGGAGGCTTGTTTGCCACCTTGGTGTTTGCCATTTCCGTGGTTTCTATCCCCATGATCCTGGACCGCGACACCGATGCCATCACGGCCGGCATCACCAGTGCGCGTGTCGTGTTCAGTGAGCCAGCCGTCATGGTTTTTTGGGGCTTTTTATTGAGCGTTTTGGTGATCCTGGCACTGATGCCTTGGGCCTTGGGGATCATTGTGGTTGGCCCCTGGCTGGGGCATGCCAGCTGGCACGCCTACCAAGGCACGGTGTCGTGGGAAGAAAACGCCGAATAACCTGTTACATTGGGCGCAACAAACTGAAGGAGCCATCTTGGCAACACCCAATTACGGATTCGAAAAGCGCCAGAAAGAACTGGCCAAAAAACGCAAAAAAGAAGACAAGCTCAAAGCCAAAGCCGACCGCAAAGCCGGC
>CANBTZ010000102.1 GCA_947372495.1 Comamonadaceae bacterium
AACTGCGAGATCACCGGCATCGCCTTCACGCCCGATGGCCGCAACCTGTTCATCAGCGTGCAACACCCGGGCGAGACGCCCACCGACCGCAGCGACCCCAAAAACCCGCGCCAGTTCTCCAACTGGCCGGACCGCCAGCCCCAAGGGCGACCCCGCTCGGCCAATGTGGTGATCCGCAAAATCGATGGGGGCGTGATCGGCACCTGAGAGCGTGCATTTGGCACAGGTGCAGCCAGCTGGAAGGCTGCGTTGACTGGGTGTGCGAGTGAAGTGCTCCGCAAAAAACATCGTCCTAACGTACGAGTTAGGAACAGATGAAATAACTGGAACATGGTTCCGGATGACTTTGCGCGTGGCCAGCGAAGCAAATGACCTTGCGCCAAGTCTTAATAAATCTTAATTCTTTTAGCCGTTAAGAACCCATTTTTCTTGTTAAATTACAGGCAATCATTGGCAAAACTGTAAAAAATATCGAATTCACAGGAATTTGAGTGATTTTTTGCATTTGGCAATCAAAAAAATGGGCGCTCTTGCCTGAAAGTAATTCAACATGCCCTTCCTCACATGGCAAGCGCCTTGGCACAAAAGCAGACTTAAAACATGGACGCTTTCCATCTTCATGGTGGTCTGGTCCCAGTCAGTCATGGCGCAAGCGCCTGTATCTCTGAAAGAAGTTCTTGAGCAGGCCAATGCCTACTACCCATCGCTGCAGGCGGCAAGGCTTGAAAAGCGTGCTTCTATGGACGATTTGGAAGCTGCGCGACGACTGTATTGGCCCACTGTGAGCGCAGTGGCCGAAAGTACATCCAACAAAACCAATGCGCTTTCAACACTCCCGAGCCGCACGGTGCAGGTTGAACAAACGCTTTGGGATGCGGGCCAAGTGAAGTCCAAAATTTCCGAGTCAAAAGCGCAAACCGATATTCAGGAATTCAAAGCAGCACAGGTGCAGGAAGACGTGTATTTGCAGCTGACCAATGCATGGCAAAACCTGCTGGCGTCCAAAGAGCGGATGGCCGTCGCACAGCAAACCATCCAGCGCTTGGAGGGCTATCAGGCCCAAATGCAGCGGCGCATCAAGGTGGAAGCGTCCCCGCGCATAGATTTGGAATTGGCCAACTCCCGTATTTTGCAAACCCAGGTGGAATTCACCTCAGCCCAAAACAGCTTGAAGCAGGCGCTCACAAGAATAGAACAGTACACAGGTCGATCAGACTTGCAGTCAGCAGTTGTTCGCAACGGAGGCATCTTGACATTGATGCCGACGCCCGCCTTTGATGCTGCACTGCTCAACACGGATTGGCAAAGCGTGATTGATCGGCACCCATCCATTGCCAGAACGAAAGCGGAAGCAGTTCAAAGTCAAACCCGACTGGATCAAAAGAAGTCTGAGGCTTGGCCGCAGCTTTATGCACGCATCAGTCAGCCACTCTCAAATTTAGGCCCGGGTTATGCGACAGGACCCACAGCTTTCGTAGGTTTCCGTTATTCATCTTCTGCAGGTTTTTCAAATCAACTGCAAGCGCAGGCGTTGGCCACTCGAGTCACCGGTGCCGAAGAAATGATCGCCGCTGCGACAACAGATTTGAGGCAAACACTCCGGGTTGACCAAGAAGAATATTTCAGCGCGAAGTCGCGCATTGATGCTTTGGAAAAATCAGTGCAAGGCTCAGATTTGGTCCTCACCTCCTATCAACGTCAGTTTCAGGGCGGCAAAAAAACCTGGCAAGACTTGCTCAATGCCGTGCGTGAATTGGCGCAAAACCAATATGCCCTGGCAGACGCGCGAGCAAGCATGTTCGGCGCCATGCATCGCCTGCAAATTCGAGCAGGCTGGGAAGTTCAGTAATGCAGGAAACCCCAATGATTGACGACGCATTTCTGAACTTCTCATGGGCCTTGCAGCGCATGGCCGCCATGCAAGGCACGGGCATTGACGTGCTGATGCTGCAAGAGGCCGAGCAGTTGATTGCAGGTGCAGAAAACCCACTGGCGCAACTCAAGCGGGTGTGCAAACAAATGGGCCTGCCTGCACCCACATTCCCGCGTCAGCCAGATCGTGTGCATTTGCCCATGCTCTGCTACACAGCAGAACATCAATGGGCCGTGGTTGTAGATCGCAACCCACAAGGGCAATGGATGCTGGCCAAAGCCGATGGCATGCACGCAGTCGACAGCCAGCAGCTTCATGGATGCTTGGCAGCACTCAAGTTGGCTTCAAACACCAGCCTTGGCTGGCGCTTGCTCAAAGCCGCATCCAACAAGCCCAAGTTCTTTGACCATATCCGTGTCACCCTGCTGCTCTACAAAAAAGAGTTGACTGAAGCTTGTGTCGCTTCGGCCTTCATTGGGTTCTTGGCACTGGCGACCTCGCTGTTCTCAATGCAGGTTTATGACCGGGTCATTCCCACACGCAGTGAGCACACCTTGATCGTGTTGTCGGTCGGCGTGGTGTTGACCATCATGATTGAGTTGGCCATGAAGTTCACGCGGTCACACATCATGGACCACGTTGTTGTGGGCATGGACAGCCGCTTGTCGCGTGAGGTTTTTAACCGCCTCTTACAGCTGCGCGTCGACCAGATGCCGGCATCGGTCGGCAGCTTGGCAGGACAACTTCGTGGCTACGAACAGCTGCGAAATTTCTACACCGCCACAACCCTGTTCACGCTGATTGACTTGCCATTGGCGGCCTGTTTTTTGGTCGTGATCATGTGGATCGCAACACCCTGGGTCGCCTTGGTCGCTGCGGTGGCGGCGCTTTTGGTTTTTTACCTTGGCATGGCCATGCGGCAACAAACCCAGTTGCATGCCAAACAAGGCGCTGCGCTTTCCAACATGAAAACAGGCTTGCTCGTCGAGGCTGTCGAGGGCATAGAAACGATCAAGGCAGGCTCCGGCGGTTGGAAGTTTTTGTCGCGCTGGATTGACGTCAACAGCACCACCATTCAAAGCGATCTCAAGATGCGGCGCACCACAGAAGGTGCGAATTACTGGATTGCAGCCATTCAACAAATTGGATACGCCGGACTCATTGCGACAGGTGCCGTGGTTGTCATGCGCGGCGAAATGACCATGGGCGCATTGATAGCCTGTTCAATTCTGAGCGGGCGAATTCTGGCCCCCATCATGGCGCTGCCCAACTTGATGGTGCAGCATGCCCACGCTCAAGCGGCACTGGAAGGCATTGAACGCCTCTACACACTCAAAGCCGATCATGACGACGTGGAACAAGCGCTTGTCCCAGAAAGCATTCACGGTCAATTCCGTCTTGAGGCTGTCAAATTCTCTTATGCCGACAATCCGCCCTCGCTCTTGGTCACACAACTCGCCATTCAGCCAGGTGAAAAAGTGGCAGTCATTGGCCCCATCGGTGCGGGCAAATCAACGTTGCTGCGCTTGCTCAGCGGCTTGTACCACCCGCAAGAGGGACGGATCCTGCTCGACGGTCTCGACATCAACCACATCCAGCGACAAGTGCTCAATCAACACATTGGGTATTTGCAACAAGACCACCGCCTGTTCCAAGGGACCTTGCGAGAAAACCTCCTGATTGGGATGCTTGACCCCGGAGATGAAGCCATCTTGCAAGCCATGCGACGAACTGGCATGGACCAATTTGTGGCGGCACACCCCAAAGGACTGGCCCGCCAAATCAGCGAAGGTGGCAAAGGGCTCAGCGGCGGGCAAAAGCAACTCGTTGCTTTTACGCGGCTGTTCTTAGGTCACCCCAACATCCTGTTGCTGGATGAGCCCACAGCCACCATGGACGAAGAACAAGAGCGCAAATGCTTGAGTGTTCTGCAACAAGAAGTCCAGAACGGCAAAACATTGGTGGTGGTCACGCACAAGCCAACCTTGTTGACGCTTGTGGATCGGATCATCGTGATTGCGGGCAACCGAATCGTGATCGATGGCCCGCGTGACATGGTGTTGAGCCAACTCAAGTCGCGCGCGGTCGCAAACCAAACATCACGCCAAGCCACAACATGAACAATGCACGCATGCCGGTCATCAAACCGCAGCCCCTGGAAGTCTACTTTCCAGAAGAATCCACATCTTCTCGCTCACTGCTGTGGCGGTTTCGTCTGCTGGCGCTTGGGGTGGTGGCATTGCTTGTCTGGGCCAATGTGGCCACGATCGACCAGGTCACTCGCGCACAAGCTCTGATCATTGCCGAAGCCCGCACGCAGTTAATTCAGTCGCCAGATGGCGGCGTCATCACGCAGTTGCATGTCAAAGAAGGTGACATCGTCAAGGCGGGTCAAATTTTGGTGACGTTGCAAAAAGAACGTGCCCAAGCCGCCGTGTCTGACACCAGCGCAAAAGTCGCTGCGTTGCAAATCACGCTGGCACGCCTGCAGGCCGAGGTCTACGGCAAGCCTTTGAAATTCGACACGGAGCTGCGCAGCTACACGGAGTACATCCGCAACCAAACAGACCTTTACAACAAACGCCAAACTGCTTTTCATGATGACATCAATGCAGTCAAGCACATGCTCAAGCTCGCTGACGAAGAGCTACAAATGAACCAACAGCTTGAGGCCGAAGGCGATGTCAGCCGTGCCGAAGTGCTGCGACTGCAGCGCAATGTGGCTGACATTCGCGCACAAATGATCAACAAGAAAAACAAATACTTCCAGGATGCGCAGGCCGAAATGACCAAAGCACAAGAGGAGTTGAGCACCCAAACCGAGCAATTGCGAGACCGCAATCAATTGCTGGAACACACCGAGTTGATCGCACCGGTGGATGCCGTGGTCAACAACATCCGAGTCAGTACCTTAGGCGGCGTGGTCCGCCCAGGCGACACCATCATGGAATTGCTTCCAGCGAGTGAGAGCCTGATTGCCGAGGCCAAAATTCCATCGTCAGACATCGCATTCATTGCACTCAACCAAGATGCCAGCATCAAACTCGATGCTTATGACTCGTCCATCTATGGCGCGCTGCATGGCAAGGTCAGCTACATCAGCTCCGACACCTTGACCGAAGACACCAAACAAGGTCCATTTGCTTACTACCGCGTGCGCATTCGCTTGACCGACAAGGAGTTCAAAGGTGAAAAAGCCAAAGACATTCAGCTCCGGCCTGGGCTCAGTGCCAGCGTAGACATCAAAGCGATGGACCGCACTGTCCTGAGTTACCTGACCAAGCCCATCACCAAAACCCTTGGCCAATCCATGGGTGAGCGCTAAGCCAGCTTCTGCGTTTATTCATGCAAGTCACTCCAACTCAACCGCCTCCAGGTGACGCCGTGATCAAGATCGCCTTCCTGGAAGACGACTTGACATTTGCGGCCAGCATCTGCCGCGAACTTGAAGTGCTGGGGTATGCAGTCACCCACTTTGCCACCGGTCAATCTTGTTTGAACCACTTGGTTGTGCACAGCCATGATGTGTGCCTGTTTGATTGGAACCTGCCGGACATGCCCGGGACCGAGGTCATGAGTCGCCTGAAAAAAATCAGACGCATGCCCCCGGTGATTTTCATGACCGGCAATGATTCAGAACACGACGTCTCGCAAGTGCTGATGGCGGGTGCCGATGACTACATCATCAAGCCACCATCCATCAGCGTTTTGCATGCCCGCATTCAAGCCCTGATGCGACGAATTCAGTTGCAGCAGCAACCCCTGCAAAAAGAGTCACTGGGCCATTTGGTCATCGACTATTTCAACAAAGTTATTTCTAGCCATGGCACCCCTGTCGCGCTGACAGGCTCCGAGGCCATTTTGGCGTTCCATTTTTTCATGAACCGCGGCCAGGTTGTTTCACGCCAAGACCTCTACGAATTGCTGGGCATTGACAGCGTGGCGATAGACACACGAAGACTGGATGTGCACATCAGCCATTTGCGCAGCAAGCTGGGATTGAACGCCATCAATGGCTGGAAGCTGTCATCCATTTACCAACGTGGCTATCGACTTGAATACCTGCATGAGACACAAGAATGAAACAAAAAAACATTTTGAATTCGCAGCCTGCCAAGTGGCTTTTGTACGCGTCAAGCTTGATGCTGACTTTTGTTTCGCAAGCGCAAAGCACTGCATCCACCGACTGGCGATACACCATCCGTCCGCAAGACACCGTGTTTGAGCTGACTCGGCAATACCTCAAACCATCAATAAGCTGGCAAACGTTGGCTGACTACAACCGGCTGCCCGATGCCAACGCCATCCAGGCGGGCATGCAGCTGCGCATGCCTTTGCGCTGGTTGGCGCTCAAGCAAGCACAGGCCAAATTGACTGCCCTGTCTGGCGATGTGCAAATTTATGCGGTCAATGGTGCAGTGCATCAAGCGCAATTGGGCGAGTCGCTGCAAACAGGCCAGCGCATCCAGGTGGGCCGCAACAGCAGTGCACGGCTCCAATTTGCCGATGCATCCGAGCTGATCGTGCAACCGCAGTCAACCGTTTCCATGGACACCTTGAGCGTTTATGGAGGGGGCTACATGGCCGATACCCAACTGCGACTGCAAGCAGGTCGTGTCGAGGTGCATGCCAACCCACAAGGTCGCAAAGGCCAAAAATTTGAGGTCATTACCCCAGCCGCAGTGGCATCAGTGCGGGGCACACAGTTTGTGGTCGAAGCTCAAGCGGCCCGCACGCTGGAGCAAACCACACAAGGGCAAGTGGCTCTGCAAACCAACTCGGGGGCAGTGCTGGTCCACGAAGGCTATGCCAGCGCCGTCAAAGCAGGAGAAAAACCCCAACCCCCTGAAGTCATCAAACCCGCACCCGTGCTGCAAAACCCGGGGTCAAAGTTCGTTGACTTTCCGATTGATTTTTCCTGGGCTGCGCAAGCTGATGCCACTGAGTGGGTCATGCAAGTGGGGCGCGACCCGCAAATGGCGCAACTCGTCTTGACCCGGCAAGACGCCACCTCACGCCTGGATGCAGGCGCCCTGCCAGACGGCAGCTACCATTTGCGCGTCTGGAGCCTGGATGCGCAAGGCATGCCCAGCAAACCAGTGACACACCCGTTTGATGTCGCCATTGCGCGCCGCCAGCAAGGCCCTGTCGTCCTGTTGCCTCCTCGCCACTTTGCTGCTGGCCCTGTGGCGCTTCAATTGGCGCCCTTGGCTCCAGGGCAAAAGTACTTGCTCCAAATGACGCAAGACGCTGAAGGTCGTTTGCCCGTTTGGTATGCCACCACGAGCAGCGCAAGCATCACATTGCCCGTGCCAGTCGATGCGGGTCTTCCCCATCACCTGTGGATCTGGGTGTATTGACATGGGTGATGCGCGTCCATGAAGTGGCCTCGGCTGGGTGACCGCTTCACAACCGCCCTGTTGCTGCTCGGCATGGCCTTGGTCTTATCGGCCACGGGGGCCTTGTCACGCATTGACAACGTCATTTATGACACCGCGCAGCAGAACACCGACCGTGAAATCCCTTCGGATGTGGTGCTGGTCACCATCGACGAGCAAAGCCTGTCCAGTCTGGGTCGATGGCCTTGGTCAAGACGCCTGCACGCACAGCTGATTGACCGTCTTCATGCGGATGGCGCCAAAGTTATCGGCTATGACGTCATGTTTGCCGAACCACAGGTCGACGACCTGCCCGCCGACCATGTGCTGGCTGAGGCGCTCGCCCGGGCAGGCAATGTGGTTTTGCCTGTCGTCATTGAAAAAGTTCGCCGCAATGGACAACTCATCGAAACACTGCCGCTGCCCGAATTGACAGCGAAAAGCGCAGCGCTGGGCCGTGTACACGCTGAGCTGGACGCCGACGCCATAGCCCGCAGCATCACCTTGTGGGAGGGATTGGGCCATCCCGTGTGGCCGCATTTTGTACAGACCATGCTTTCAGTGGCCCATCAACTGCCTGCAGACATGTCCAACACGCCCCCTGCAAGCCCCATTCAGGACATGTCTGTGCTGACCAAACATGAGCGGCGCTACATCAACTTCGCCTCTGCCCAACGACATGTGCCCAGTCTGTCGTTCGTGCAAGTGCTTCGAGGCGAATTTGCCCCCGGCACGTTTGACGGCAAACTGGTGTTGGTGGGGTCGACCGCAACAGGCATGGCTGACAGTTTGCCAACCCCCGTATCGGGTTTCAAGCAGCCGATGCCCGGTGTCGAATTTTTGGCCAATGCACTCATTTCCATGCGGGCACAAACGCTGGTCAACCTTGCCCCACTCTGGTTGACTGTGCTGCTGGCCTGTGGCCTGGCGGTGCTGCCGATGCTGTGGCTGCCTTACGTCAACACGCGCACGGGCTTGCTGACCAGCGCTGCATTTGCTGCGCTGGTGTTGGTCGGCATCATGGCTCTACCGCTGTTCTTGCATGTCTGGCTCCCCTTGTCAGCCGGGCTGCTGGGACTGCTGAGCGCTTACCCCATTTGGGCTTGGCGCAAACTCGAGTCGGCCAGCCATTTTCTTGATACCGAATTGACACGCTTGCAGCATCAGCTGGGCACTGTCAGCACCTGGGCGCTGCCGCATGCCGGTGCAGCGCCAACTGTTGCAGACCCCTTTCAGCGCCGAATCGAGCAAGTTCGCGCCGCGACCACACAGCTGCAGCACCTGGAGCAAAGCCAGCGCGACACACTGGCTTTCATCTCGCATGACATACGGGTGCCACTGGCCAGCGCGGCAGCCCAAATCAAGCACGACCTGGGTGAACAACACCCTGCACACAAACAACTGAGCCGCGCCCTGGCTTGGACAGAAGACTTTTTGCAAACTTCGCGTGCCCAAATGTTGCGTGCAGAGGCATTCGCGGCGCTCGACATGATCGGACTGCTGCACGAAGCCGCTGATGAAATCTACCCCTTGGTACAAGCCAAGTCATTGCATCTTGCGTTGAATTTGCCTGATGAACCCATCTGGGTTCTTGGAAATCACGCTCTCCTTTTGAGGGCCATTGCTAACCTCTTGAGCAACGCCCTGAAATTTTCGCCAAGTGGCGGAACGATTGGCCTCAGCGCAGGCGTCAGTGGCCATCAAATTCAAATCACCATCACCGACCAAGGTGCGGGCATTGCGCCGACAGACCTGGACCACCTGTTCAAACGCTACAGCCGCTTGGAACCTACGGCCAGCCAATCGCCCGATGGCGTGGGCTTGGGTCTGTACTTTGTGCAAACCACTGCACACCGGCATGGCGGTACGGTGCTGGTTCGCAGCGCCCCGGGCAGCACAGCATTCAGTG
>CANBTZ010000103.1 GCA_947372495.1 Comamonadaceae bacterium
GCAGGAATGGCCACCACCCAAGCGGGTGAAAGGCCCGCTTCCTGCAGCAGGTTGATCATGTGCGCAGGCAGGGCCGAGGTGACCGACATCATCAGCACCATGAACAGGGCCAGCAGCCAGAAGGGCGATTTCAGATATTGCCGCACCGAACGCTGGGCCAGCGGTGTGGCGTGGTGGTGTTGGTTTGGAGCAGCCCCTTGCAGCAGCCAGGCGTGCAGTGGGGCGCACAGCAGCAGCTGAATCGCCGCCAGCGCCCACAGCGCACGGCGCCAGCCCCACAGCTCAATCCACCAGCTCGACAGCGGAATGAACACCGTGCTGGCCAAGCCGCCCAAGAAGGTGAGGGTGATGATGGCGCGGCGAAAGTCTTGCGGAAATCTGCGCGTGACCACCGCAAAGGCGGGCGTGTAGAGCGTGGCGGCCAGCCCCAGGCCCAGCCAGAGCCACACGGCATAAAACCCCCAGAGCGTGGAGATGAAGCTGTGCGCCAACAAGCCCATGCCCACCCACACCGAGCCCAGCCCCATGACGGCGCGCTCGTGGCCCCGGTCGATCCAACGGCCCACCAGCCAAGCCCCTGCGCCTTCGGCCAGCAAGGCCAGGCTGAAGGCCACAGAAGACTGGGCGCGCGTCATGCCCAGCTCGGCTTCGAGCGGGGTGACCAACAAAGAGAAGGTGTAAAAAACGCTGCCCCAGGTGATGAGTTGGGGCAGAGAGAGCCAGCCGCTGAAAGCGCCCAGACGGTGAACGGGGGATGGCCATGGAAGGCGTGGGGGCAAAGGGTGCATGGGTCAGGCGATGCGCGGATGACCTCATTTTGGTCTGTTCGCATGCCCTTCAGCATGACGCAAATTGCGCCCCCGGGCTGTCGCATGGGGGCGCAATGGCGTGGGGTGAGCCGTTCAGCGGTAGCTGGGCTGAACCAGCTGCCAGCCCTCAGGGCAATAAGCCGTGTTCGGATAAAACTGGCCAGCCGATGCGCAATAGTAAGAGGCACTGGGCGCCGGCTGCGGTGGGTAATAGGTCACCACAGGGGCCACATAGGTGGGGGCGGGGCGTGCAGCGGCACCCCAAACGGCCCCGGCCACACCCAGCGCGATCAGGGGGGCGACCCAATTGCCGCCGGAGTGGCCGCCGGAGTTATAGCCATGGTTGTGCCCAAAGCGCTGGTGCTCCCAGCCATGACGTCCGCCATCGGCCAAGGCTTGACTGCTCAAGCTGGCCATGACGACGACGACACCAAGTGTTTGCAGGAATTTTTTCACAGATCACCTCATTTGCAGGGTTGTAGAGGTTCAACGTGCCGTTGGCGTGCGCGTTGACGGCCCCGTGATTTGGCGCTGCAGACCTGTAACAGCTTGTGCAAGTGCCGCTGTCTCAGTGCTCCTTCAGAACCCTTCGGTATTGCACCGCTTCGGCCACATGGGCGGGCTGCACCTGTTCGCTGCCGGCCAAGTCGGCGATGGTGCGGGCCACTTTGAGCGCCCGATGGGTACCGCGTCCGCTCCAGCCCAATTGCGTGGCGACTTTTTGGAGCAAGGCTGTCGCGGCCGCGCTCAGTTGCACCTGCGCGTCGAGTGCCTGCCCTTGCAGGGCTTGGTTGCTGCAGCCTTGGCGCGCCATGGCCCGCTGGCGCGCTGCCAGAGCCCGCACTGCAATGGCTTCGGTGCTCTCGCCGGGCGCAGCTTCGATGAGCTCTTGGGGGCGCAAACTGGTGACCTCGATGTGCAGGTCCACCCGGTCGAGCAAAGGGCCGCTGAGCTTGCCTTGGTAGCGGCTGACCTGGTCGGGCGAGCAGCGGCAGGCGCGCACCGCACTGCCCAAATAGCCGCAGGGACAGGGGTTCATGGCCGCGATCAGCTGAAAACGCGCCGGAAACTCGGCCCGCCGCGCCGCCCGGGCGATGGTGATGTGGCCTGTCTCCAGCGGTTCGCGCAAGGCCTCCAGCGCGGAGCGGGGGAACTCGGGCAGCTCATCCAGGAACAGCACCCCATGGTGCGCCAGCGAAATCTCGCCCGGCCTGGGCGGTGAGCCGCCGCCCACCAACGCCACCGCACTGGCCGAGTGGTGAGGTTGGCGCGTGGGGCGCTGCGCCCATCGGCCCAGCTCAAAACAGCCTGCCAGGCTGGCCAGGGCGGCGCTTTCGAGGGCTTCTTCGGTTTGCATGGGCGGCAGCAATCCGGCAAAGCGTTGGGCCAGCATCGATTTGCCCGAACCCGGCGGGCCAACCATCAGCAGCGAATGACCTCCGGCCGCGGCGATTTCGAGCACCCGTTTCGGGCCAGCTTGGCCTTTCACATCGGCCAGGTCGGCGTAGCGGGGCGGCTCGGCAGGCGCTGTGCTGGCCAGGCGTGCCCAGCCGTCACCGGGCTCCGGTGGCGCTTCACTGGACGGGGGCAAGAACTGTTGCACCACGTCCAGCAAGTGTTTGGCCCGAAAAATGGTCGCGTCAGGCACCAGTGCGGCTTCTTCGGCGCTGCCCGGCGGCAGCACCAGGCGGGTGTGGATGTGCTGCTGGCGCAGAGCCAGACTCATGGCCAGGGCGCCGCGTACCGGGCGCAACTCGCCTGACAGGGACAGTTCTCCCGCAAATTCATGGCCTGCGAGCTTGGACGCATCGATCTGCCCGCTGGCCGCCAGGATGCCCAGGGCGATGGGCAAATCGAGCCGCCCCGAGTCCTTGGGCAGGTCGGCGGGGGCCAGGTTCACGGTGATGCGCTTGTTGTGGGGAAACTCCAAGCCGCTGTTTTGCAGGGCTGAGCGCACGCGTTCGCGGGCCTCCTTGACCTCGACATCGGCCAGCCCCACCAGGGTGAAGCTGGGCAGGCCGTTGGCCAGATGCACCTCCACGGTGACGGCGGGGGCGTGCAAACCCACCAAGGCGCGGCTGCGCACCAAAGAAAGACTCATGTTGACTCCCTGCCCTATGCTGGTGCATGGTGTGTTTTTGCGCACGCTGTTTGTGCGTATCCCACCTGTTTGAGGTTCATTGAAACATCCATTGCGGCGCAATGCACTGGTGAATCCCCGAATTGCCCGTTCAATTTGGTTGGCACGGTATCTGCTAGATGGTGATGACACTCAATTTACACATCCCAAAGGAGTTCTGCATGAAAAAAATCCTCGTTCCTTCCCTGATCGCACTGGCCATCGCTTCCCTGACTTCTGTGGCACAAGCCCAGACCGCCCCAGCGCCAGCCGCTGAGCCAGAAAGCACATTGGCTTTCAACGCAGGCGTGATCACTGATTACCGTTACCGTGGTATTTCCCAGTCGCGTCTTAACCCTGCCCTGCAAGGCGGCGTGGACTACACCGACAAGAGCGGTTTCTATGTGGGTGCTTGGGGTTCCAGCATCAAATGGATCAAGGACGCAGGTGCCACCGATGGCGTCGTTGAACTTGACTTTTATGGTGGTTACAAAGGCACTGCCGGTGATGTGGCCTATGACGTGGGTTATCTGCGTTACGAATACGCAGGCAACAAGTTGGGCAAAGTCGCTGGCTTTGGCAATGCCAACACCGACGAAGTCTACGGTGCAGTGACTTTGGGTGCTTACACCGCCAAGTACTCGCACGCCTTTTCAAACTTGTTCGGCAACCTCAACAGCAAGGGCAGCTACTACCTTGACCTGAGCGCCACATATGACTTGGGTGACGGCTATTCGTTGGTGCCGCATTTGGGTTATCAGAAAGTGGCCAACACGCCTGATGGCACTTACACCGACTACGCCCTGACTCTGGGCAAAGACCTGGGCAATGGCCTGAGCGCCACAGCTGCTGTGATTGGCACCAATGCCAAGAAGTCTTTCTATTACACCCCTGCAGGCAAAGCCACTGGCGATGCTGGCCTGGTCGTGGGCCTTAAGTACACCTTCTGATCTGAACCCCACCAACACAAGGAGCCATCATGAAACTGGTGACCGCCATCATCAAACCCTTCAAGCTGGACGAGGTGCGTGAAGCCCTCTCCGGTATCGGTGTCCAGGGCATCACAGTGACCGAGGTCAAAGGCTTTGGTCGTCAAAAGGGCCACACCGAGCTGTACCGTGGTGCTGAATATGTCGTGGACTTTTTGCCCAAAGTGAAAGTCGAAGCTGCTGTGGACGACGCCATCGTCGAGCGCGTGATCGAAGCCATCGAGTCCGGTGCCCGCACCGGCAAGATTGGCGACGGCAAGATTTTTGTGTACGACCTGCAGCAGGTGGTTCGCATCCGTACCGGCGAGACCGGCACCGAAGCCCTGTGACCGTCCAGAAAGAGAGACCAACATGAAAAAACTACTCGCCTCCCTGGCCCTGGGCTTCAGCTTGCTGACCTGCGGCTCGTTTGCTGTGGCACAAACTGCAGCGCCCGCTGCAGTGGCAGCCCCGGCTGCCGAAGCCAAAGCCGATGCAGCAGCGCCTGCCACCGCTCCAGCGGCTGCGCCTGCCGCGGCTGCCGAAGCCGCACCTGTGCCTGTGCCCAACAAGGGCGACACCAGCTGGATGCTGTTGTCCACCTTGTTGGTGTTGATGATGGCTGTTCCTGGCCTGGCCCTGTTCTACGGTGGTCTGGTGCGCAGCAAAAACATGCTGTCGGTGCTCATGCAAGTCATGGTCACCTTCTCACTGATTTTGGTGCTCTGGTTCATCTATGGCTACAGCTTGGCGTTCACCGAAGGCAATGCCTACATCGGTGGCTTTGACCGGCTGTTCATGAAGGGCATTTGGGACAACGTCACGGGCACATTCGCGAACGCAGCCACCTTCTCCAAGGGTGTCTACATTCCCGAAATCTCGTTCGCTGCCTTCCAGGCCACTTTTGCGGGCATCACTTGCGCGCTGATCGTGGGTGCTTTTGCTGAGCGTGCCAAGTTCTCGGGCGTGCTGCTGTTCATGGTCTTGTGGTTCACTTTCAGCTACCTGCCGATCGCTCACATGGTCTGGTTCTGGATGGGTCCTGACGCTTACGCTTCCAAAGAAGTCGTGGACGAAATGACTTCCAAGGCCGGTCTGCTGTGGCAGTGGGGCGCGCTGGACTTCGCTGGCGGTACCGTGGTGCACATCAACGCCGCTGTGGCCGGACTGGTGGGTGCCTTCATGATTGGCAAACGCGTCGGTTACGGCAAAGAAGCCATGGCGCCTCACAGCCTGACGCTGACCATGGTGGGTGCATCCCTGCTGTGGGTGGGCTGGTTCGGTTTCAACGCCGGCTCTGCTCTGGAAGCCAACGGTTTCGCTGCTCTGGCTTTCATCAACACCATGGTGGCGACCGCTGCCGCTGTCTTGGCCTGGTGCATGGGTGAAGCCCTGATGCGTGGCAAAGCCTCCATGCTGGGCGCTGCGTCCGGTGCTGTGGCAGGTTTGGTGGCCATCACTCCCGCAGCCGGTAACGTCGGCATCGGCGGTGGCGTGATCATCGGCTTCGCCTCTGGTTTCGCTTGCCTGTGGGGTGTGAACGGTCTGAAGAAGCTGCTGGGCGCTGACGACTCGCTGGACGTGTTCGGTGTGCACGGCGTGGGCGGCATCTTGGGTGCGCTGCTGACGGGCGTGTTCAACTCGCCAAGCTTGGGTGGCCCTGGTTTCGTGGCCGACTGGGTCACCGCCACCATGGTGACGCCTGCTGACTTCTCCATCGGTGCGCAAGTCTGGGTGCAAGCCAAGGCCGTGCTGGTGACGGTGGTCTGGTCTGCTGTGGTCTCTGTGATCGCTTACAAGATCGCTGACATCACCATCGGTTTGCGTGTCTCCGAAGAGGAAGAGCGCGAAGGTCTTGACATCTCCTCGCACGGCGAGACCGCTTACCACGGTTAATCGAGTTCATTGCAAAGGCGGCGCAAGCCGCCCCTCCTTCAAGCCCGCACACTTCGGTGAGCGGGCTTTTTTCATTTGCAGTGGCTGTCTTGCGGGTGGCTTGAACAGGCTGGGCGCGCTGGGATCGCGTGTTAAAGTGAAAAGTCATTTTTGCACCTTCAATTCATGTCACAACCCCCGCAATCTGCGCCAGTTTCTTTGGAAGAAGGCGCCGCCATCGAACAGGACGAGACCACCCTGGTTCCGCTGAAAATCGAAGACTGGCTCACCGTCATCGTGATGGGCCTGCTCTCGCTCATCACCTTTGCCAACGTCATCGTCCGCTACTTCACCGACCAGTCTTTTGCCTGGACCGAAGAGTTCTCGGTGTTCCTGATGATCGTCTTGTCGCTCGTGGCTGGCTCGGCATCGGTGGCCCGCAACCGCCAGATCCGCATCGAGTACTTTGCTGACAGCGGCCCTGAAAAGCGCCAGCGCGCCTTGGCCCGCTTTGGCGCCATCATGGTGTTCTTGCTGTTTGCCCTGATCGCCGTGCTCAGCGCCCGCGTGGTTTGGGACGATTACCGCTTTGGCGAAACGTCGCCGGGCATTGGCGTGCCGCAGTGGTGGTACACCATCTGGCTGCCGGTCATGTCGGTGGCGATTGCCGGACGGGCCTTGGGCCTGTTCATCCGCCGGGGGCGTCAGCCATGATCCCCACCCTGCTTTTTGTTGCCTTCGTCGTCATGATGCTGCTGGGCGTGCCGATCGGCGCTGCCCTGGGCCTTGCGGGCGCGGCCTGCATTGCGCTGGCCAACTCGGACGCGCAGTGGTTTGGCCTCTTGGCCGTGCCGCAAAACTTCTATGCCGGTTTGGGCAAATACCCGCTGCTGGCGATCCCGATGTTCGTGCTGGTGGGCTCCATTTTTGACCGCTCGGGCGTGGCGCTCAGGTTGGTCAACTTTGCGGTGGCCATCGTGGGCCGTGGCCCCGGCATGCTGCCCTTGGTGGCGATTGTGGTGGCCATGTTCTTGGGCGGTATTTCCGGCTCAGGCCCGGCCAACGCGGCAGCGGTGGGCGCGGTGATGATCGCCGCCATGTCGCGTGCCGGTTACCCGGCGGCGTTTTCGGCCAGCGTGGTCGGGGCGGCTGCGGCCACCGACATTTTGATTCCGCCTTCGGTGGCCTTCATCGTGTATTCGGTGCTGGTGCCCGGTGCCTCGGTGCCTGCGCTGTTCACGGCGGGCATGATCCCTGGCGTGTTGGCGGGCCTGGCGCTGATCGTGCCCACCGTCTGGATGGCCCGCAAACACAAGATGGGTGCGCTCGAAGCCAGTTTGCCCCGCCCTGAATTCTGGAAAAGCTTCAAGGAAGCCACCTGGGGCCTGGCCGCACCGATTTTGATTTTGGGCGGCATGCGCGCTGGCTGGTTCACACCGACCGAAGCGGCGGTGGTCGCTGTCTTTTACGGCTTGTTTGTCGGCATGGTCATTTACCGCACGATCAAAATGCGCGACCTGTTTGTCATCCTGCGCGAGTCGGGTGAGTTGTCGGCCGTGATCTTGCTGGTGGTGTCGCTGGCAGGCATCTTCGCGTTCTCGCTGTCTACGTTGGGCGTGATCGATCCGGTGACCAACGCCATCGTCAACTCGGGTCTGGGCGAATACGGCGTGCTGGCACTGCTCATCCTCATGCTGATCACCGTGGGCATGTTCCTCGACGGCGTGTCCATCTTCCTGATCTTTGTGCCGCTCTTGTGGCCCATCGTGCAGTTCTACAAATGGGACCCGGTCTGGTTTGGCGTGATCCTCACGCTCAAAGTGGCGCTGGGGCAATTCACCCCACCGCTGGCCGTGAACCTGATGGTGTCTTGCCGCATCGCCGGTGTGCGCATGGAAGAGACCGTGCGCTGGGTGGGCTGGATGCTGTTCTCGATGTTCCTCGTCATGCTGGCCGTGATCGCCTGGCCCGAGTTGGCCCTCTGGCTGCCGCGCCAGATGGGCTATTAAGATCAACGCTGTATTTTTTCAAAACAAGGAGACCCTCCATGAAACTTCGCCGTCACCTGCTCAGCCTGCTGGCTGCTGCCACCGCCTTCGGTGCTTTCTCGGCCCCGGCCGTGGCCGCCGACTACAAAGCCGAATACCGTTTGTCCATCGTCCTGGGCCCACCTACGCCATGGGGCCAAGCCGCCAAGATCTGGTCTGACCTCGTCAAAGAACGCACCCAGGGCCGCATCAACATCAAGCTGTACCCCGGTGTGTCGCTCATCCAAGGTGACCAGACGCGCGAATTCAGCGCGCTGCGCCAAGGCGTGATCGACATGGCCGTGGGCTCGACCATCAACTGGTCGCCCCAGGTCAAGGAACTGAACCTGTTCTCGCTGCCCTTTTTGATGCCCGACTACGCCGCCATCGACGCGCTGACGCAAGGCCCGGTCGGTCAAAAAATCTTCCAGCGCCTGGAGCAAGGCGGCGTGGTGCCATTGGCTTGGGGTGAGAACGGTTACCGTGAGGTCACCAACTCCAAGCGCGCCATCCGCTCGCCTGAGGACCTCAAGGGCATGAAAATCCGTGTGGTGGGCTCGCCCATTTACTCGGACATGTTCTCGGCCATGGGCGCCAACCCCACGCAAATGAGCTGGGCCGATGCGCAGCCTGCGCTGTCGAGTGGTGCGGTGGACGGTCAGGAAAACCCCTTGTTCCTGTTCAACGTACTCAAGATGCAAAACGTCGGTCAGAAATTCGTGACCGCCTGGGGCTATGTGGCCGACCCGTTGATCTTTGTGGTCAACAAGGACATCTGGGGCTCTTGGACCAAAGCCGACCAAGACATCGTGCGCCAAGCCGCATTGGACGCCGGTAAGCAGGAAATCGCGATCGCCCGCAAAGGCCTGACCGAAGCCGACAAGCCCGCGTTCAAGGACATCGCCGCCATGGGCGTGAACGTGACTTTCCTGACACCCGCCGAGCGCGAGGTCTTCGTCAAGGTGACCCGTCCGGTTTATGCCAAATGGACAAACACCATCGGCGCGCCTTTGGTGAAAGAAGCCGAAGCCGCGATCGCTGCCCGCAAAAAGTGAAGCAACTCTGCCGCTGACGACCAAGCCCCTCTCGCAGGGGCTTTGTTTTTGGTGCTGGGTTCGGCCCGCTCAGGCCTGATCAGGCCCGGGAGCGCCACAGGCGCTCGGCCTCGGCCAGGGCATCGGGGGTGTCCACGTCCAGAATGCAGCCGAGGTCGTCCAAGTCCAGCCGCCAGGGCGCATGCGCTTGCATCACACTCTTGGCCCCTTGATCGCCCGACAAGGCCAGCAGTGC
>CANBTZ010000104.1 GCA_947372495.1 Comamonadaceae bacterium
GCCTGCGTGATGCGGCCCATGTCGCGTGGGTGCAGGCCGATGCTGGGCTCGTCCAGCACAAACAGGGTGTTGACCAGGCTGGTGCCCAAGGCGGTGGTCAGGTTGATGCGCTGCACCTCACCGCCGCTCAGGGTGCGGCTTTGGCGGTCAAGGGTGAGGTAGCCAATGCCCACGTCGCACAGGTATTTGAGGCGGGTGGTGATTTCTTCGAGCAGCAGTTGCAAGGCTTTTTGCTCAGCACTTTGGCCCGAAAGCACCACGGCCTCTTCGGGGGCGGGCTCGGGCGACGATTTCTGTGTACCCCCGCAGTATGAGGAGCCCGGGCCCGCCCCCGAAGAGGCCTCATGCGAAAGGCGATCAAAGAAGCGCCGCAACCGGTCGATCGGCATGATCATCATGTCGTGCAGGCTCAGACCAGGCAGGGCTTCGAGCTGGGCGCGGGTCCACTTCACACCCGTGGGCAAAAAACGCTTGTCACCAGGCAAAACAGCGTCGGCATCGTCCTTGGAGCCGATGCGCCAGAGCAGGCTCTCGGTCTTGAGGCGCGCACCGCTGCAGGTCGGGCATTCGGTGTAGCTGCGGTACTTGGACAAGAGCACACGGATGTGCATCTTGTAGGCCTTGCTCTCGAGGTATTCAAAGAAGCGCTTGATGCCGTACCACTGCTGGTTCCACTTGCCCTTCCACTCGGGCGAGCCGTTGATGACCCAATCCTTTTGGCCTTGGGTGAGTTTGTCCCAAGCCGTGTCACGCGGGATGCCTGCGGTCTCAGCATGGCGCATCAGGTCGTCCTGGCACTCTTTCCAGGCGGGGGTCTGGATGGTCTTGATGGCCCCGGCACGCAGTGTGAGCTTGTCGTTCGGAATGACCAGGCCATAGTCCACCCCGATCACGCGGCCAAAGCCACGGCACACCTCGCAGGCACCCACAGCCGAATTGAACGAGAACATCGACGGGATCGGATCGGTGTAGCGCTGGTCGCTGTCGGGGCAATGCAAGCCGGTCGAGAAGCGCCACAGGTCAGCGCCAGAGTCGCCTTCCACATACACATTCATCCGCCCGCTGCCGCGCTTCAAGGCCACTTCGATGGCTTCGACCACGCGGGCCTTCTCGGCGTTGCCCAAACGGAAACGGTCGGCCACCACGTCGAGCACTTTGCGCGGGCCGGTGGGTGTGGCCACTTCGCGCTCGGCCTGCACCTTGGTGAAGCCGCTGGCAGACAACCATTGTTCCACCTGCTCGGCGCTGGTGTTGGCCGGCAGCTCGACCGGGAAGGTCAGGAACAGGCGCGGGTCTTGCGCTTGCGCAGCGCGCAAAGCCAGCTCGGCGTAAATCGTGTCGGGGTTGTCGTGGCGAACGCTCTGCGCGGTGTCTTTGTCAAACAGCTGGCCCAAGCGGGCGAACAACAACTTGAGGTGGTCGTTCAGCTCGGTCATGGTGCCCACCGTCGAGCGCGAGCTGCGCACCGGGTTGGTCTGGTCGATCGCAATGGCCGGGGGCACGCCTTCGACCTTGTCCACGGCCGGTTTGTCCATGCGGTCCAAAAACTGGCGGGCGTAAGCGCTGAAAGTTTCCACATAGCGGCGCTGGCCTTCGGCGTAAAGCGTGTCAAACACCAGGCTCGATTTGCCCGAACCGCTGGGGCCCGTCACCACCGTCAGCTCGCCCGTACGGATGTCGAGGTCGATGTTTTTCAGGTTGTGCTGGCGGGCGCCACGGATGCGGATGAGACCTTGGGACATGGTTGGCTTTTTGGGGTGGAGGCCAAACATTCTAGGGCGGGAGCAAAGCCCTTGTGACCGCCGGTGAGGTGCCCGGTGTTTTGTGGGAGCCGCGCCTTCGCGGCGATGGCCTGTGGTCTGCGTGCGCCCCATCGCGGCGGGGGCGTCGCTCCTACATAAAAAAAGCCACGCAAATGCGTGGCTTTGGTCGGGCAGGGTCCGGCTTACTTGGCAGCGCTGGCGTCTGACGCGGCAGGTGCAGCCGCCGAGGCATCGGCCTTGGCGGGCTCGGAATGCACGGCATCGGCGCCATGCTTTTCGCCCGACATGTCCAGGCTGTCACCTCCCTTGTTGATCACATACAAAGCCAGGGCAGCAAAAATCACAAAGCCAACGGCAATCTTCCACATAGGGGTATCTCCTGATGAATAAAAAAAGGCCCTCCACAGAGGGAAGGCCTTGAATTTAGCACCCGAGTTGCCTCGGGTTGCTTACAACAACGATCAGTCGTTGGCGTAGATGTCCACGTCTTTGGTTTCTTTGACGAACAGGCCACCGATCACGACGGTTGCACCGGCGATGATGATGGGGTACCACAGGCCGTTGTACATGTCACCCGTCTGGGCCACGATGGCGAAGGCGGTGGTGGGCAGCAGGCCGCCGAACCAGCCGTTACCGATGTGGTAAGGCAGAGACATGGAGGTGTAGCGGATGCGTGTGGGGAACATTTCCACCAGCATGGCCGCGATGGGACCGTAGACCATGGTCACCAGGATCACCAAGTAGGTCAGGATCGCAATCACCATCGGCTTGTCGAACTTGGTCATGTCAGCCTTGGCAGGGTAGCCAGCGGCCTTGAGCGCAGCTCCCAGGTTGGAGCCCAACAAAGCACCGCCAGCTGTCTTCTCGCCGCTCAAATCCTTGACGGACTTGGTGGCCGCTTCGATGGCTTTGGCATCTTTGGGTTCAGCAGCGTTCAGAGCAGCCAGCTTTTCCTCGGCCTTGGCCTTGGCAGCAGCGATGTCTTCAGCAGCGTACTTGACGTTCACCACGGTGTCGCCCACCTTGATGACGGCAGGGGTGCCGGCAGCAGCCACTTCGTTGGTGTAGCTCACCGAAGCGTTGGCCAGGCGTTGCTTGGCGATGTCGCAAGAAGAAGTGAACTTCTTGGTGCCTGTGGGGTTGAACTGGAACGAGCACTCGGCAGGATCGGCCACCACCACGACTTTGGAGGCCGCTTGCGCTGCGTACAGGTCAGGGTTGGCGGCTTTGGTCAAAGCCTTGAACACGGGGAAGTAAGTCACCACAGCCAACAAGCAGCCTGCCAGGATGATCGGCTTGCGACCGATTTTGTCTGACAAGGAGCCAAAGACGATGAAGAACGGTGTGCCAATGATCAAGGACACAGCCACCATGATGTTGGCGGTCGCGCCGTCCACCTTCAGGGCTTGCGTCAGGAAGAACAGGGCGTAGAACTGACCCGAGTACCAGACCACGGCTTGACCTGCAGTCAGGCCCACCAGGGCCAAGATCACGATCTTCAGGTTTTTCCATTGGCCGAAAGCTTCGGTCAGTGGGGCCTTGGAGGTCTTGCCTTCGGCTTTCATCTTCACGAAAGCTGGCGACTCGTTCATGCTCAAGCGGATGTAGACCGACACGGCCAACAAAGCGATCGAGACGATGAACGGCACGCGCCAGCCCCAGTCAGCGAAGGCGTCTTCACCGATGGCAATGCGGGTGCCCAAAATCACCATCAGCGACAGGAATAGGCCCAGCGTGGCGGTGGTTTGGATCCAGGCGGTGTAAGCACCGCGCTTGCCTTGAGGGGCGTGCTCGGCGACATACGTGGCCGCACCACCGTACTCACCACCCAGTGCCAAGCCTTGCAGCAGGCGCAGACCGATCAGGATGACCGGAGCGGCCACGCCGATGCTGGCGTAGTTGGGCAACACGCCCACGATGAAGGTCGACAGACCCATGATCAGGATGGTCACCAGGAAGGTGTATTTGCGACCGATCATGTCGCCCAGACGGCCGAACACCAGCGCACCGAAAGGACGCACGATGAAACCGGCGGCAAATGCCAGCAGCGCGAAGATGAAAGCCGAGCCTTCGTCCAGACCGCTGAAGAACTGTTTCGCAATGATCGCGGCGAGCGATCCGTACAGGTAGAAGTCATACCATTCAAAAACGGTGCCCAGAGAAGAGGCAAAAATCACCTTCTTCTCTTCCGCCGACATCGGGCGGGATGCTGTTGTAGCCATGTGCTGTCTCCAAAAAAGAGTCTCCGAAACGGAAACTTGGCGCGATTCTTGGGCATGGCTCTGACCTTCTTCTGACACTGCGCCAACAGGAGCTTACAAATTAAGCATTAACCCTTTGAAAAAATCTCACATAGTGAAAATGATGCTTTCATCACGGGTAATCCCTAGCTGCTTGCGCCAATGCGATGGCTGCATTTCAAGCGCTATCCTCGCTGCATGAGTGATCTAGATCGTGCCCGCCCACAGTTCGACCGCAAGGTGCGCCGCTTGACTTGGGCCTGCTTGGCCATTTGGGCCGGTGTGACACTGGTCCCGATCTACGGCGCTCGGCGATTGAACTTTGAACTCTGGGGTTGGCCCTTCAACTTCTGGATGGCGGCCCAAGGCTGCGTGCTGGTTTATCTGGCGCTGGTGGTGTTTTTTGCGTGGCAGGTCAACCGCTGGGAAGCGGCACTGCCCAGTGATGAGGACAGCGGAGTCCAGCAGGTTTAGATCGGTCACATCAGCCCTAGTCGCTGTCAGTCGTTGTGGGAGCCGCGCCCTCGCGGCGATGGCTTGTGGTCTGCAGACGCCGATCGCGACGGGGGCCTCGCTCCCACAAGAGGGCGCCGCTCCAGCACAAAGCTTCAAGGGTTGCGGCGCACGCCCACCGTGGTGTGGTTCACCGCGTCCCAGTCGGGGCCTTCAAACCAAGGGTCGCCCAGCAGGTAGGCCCGCAGCATGGGCAAGGCGTCCTGCCCCCAGAAGACCTTGTGGTCCACGACAAAGCTGGGCACACCAAACAAGCCCAGCGCAATGGCCTGCTCGGTGTTGGCCTGCAGGGCCTGCTTCACTTCGGGGCTGGCCACATCGCGTGCCGGTTGGAGCTCAGCGCTGAGGGCCGCCAGGCGTTGCGCATCGGCCGCGTCTTCGCCAGAGCACCAGACATGGCGAAACACCTGTTCGCACACATGGCGGTTGGGCGTGCCTTGTGCGTCGCAAGCCACCGCCAGGCGCAAGAGGCCCAAGGGGTTGAAAGGGTGCGCGGCAGGCAACTTCAGTTCTAGACCTTGCTGGTGCGCCAGCCACAGCACTTGGCGGTAGGTCCAGTCGCGCTTGCTGGCGATCTCGGCCGGGCCGAGCTGGCCGTGGTGCTTGAGCATGGCCCCGAACAGCACCGGGCGGTGCTCCACCCGGTGGCTGATGCCTTGCAGCGCCTCGGGCAAAGCGTTGAACGCCAGCCAAGCGTAGGGCGAGATGAAGTCGAGGTAGAAGGTGATGGTTTTCATGGGGCGTCTTCCAAGGCGATGCGCTGCACCAAGCGCTCGGGCAACTGCGCCCAGACCGCCAGTTTGGCAGGCTTGTCCATGCGGCTCCAATCCGCGATCTCGGTCAGGGTGCGCAGGCAGCCATCGCACCAAGTGGTGGTCGGGTGCATGATGCACACCGACTGGCAGGGCGAGGGCAAATGCGGACCGGGCTCGGCAGGCACTTGCTGCGCCAACTCGGCCACACGGCGCCAGCGTCTGTTTTGGATGGTTTGCGGGTCGAGCGTCATGGTGTCTGCGCCACATCGGCCACGGGCGCGCCGGTCAAACTTTTCAAATCCTCGGGCTGCAAACGGAACACACCATGCGGGTGCCCGGCGGCGGCCCAGATCTCGTCAAAGCGCCACAGGTCCTGGTCGAGCAGCGTGACGGGCGGGAACAGGTGCGCCACGGGCGAGACGCCGCCGATGGTGAAGCCGGTCTGGGCTTTGACGAAGTCGGCATCGGCGCGGCCAATCTTGCCGACCAGTGCCGAGACTTTTTTCTCGTCCACACGGCGGTCGCCCGAGGCCACCACCAGCACGGCAACGCCGTCTTCCCTGCGCTTGAAAATCACGCTCTTGGCGATCTGGCCCAGCTGCACACCCAAGCCATCGGCGGCCTCTTGTGCTGTGCGGGCCGCGCCATCGAGCATGACCGGGGCGTGCGGGTGGTTCGCGTCTTGCAGCGCCCTGGCGACGCGTTGCACGCCTTCGGGCAGGGCATGGAGTTCAGATCCGCACATGGTTCAGCCTGCCCGCTTGTTGAGGATGGCTTTGGCCACGTTCGAGTTTGGCGCACGACCCAAAAAGTCGCTGATGAAGGCACCGGCATCGACCAGCATGTCCAAGTCAATGCCTGTGGCGATGCCCATGCCGTCCAGCATGTAGACCACGTCTTCGGTGGACACATTGCCGGTCGCGCCCTTGGCGTAAGGGCAACCGCCCAGGCCTGCGACGGAAGACTGAAAATTCCACACACCCATTTGGAGCGCCGCCAAGGTGTTGGACAGCGCCTGGCCATAGGTGTCATGAAAGTGGCCACAGACGTGGTCCACATCGAAATGCTGCAGCGTGGCCTCGATGGCCTTTTGCACCTTGAGCGGCGTGCCCACACCGATGGTGTCGGCCATGTCCACGCGCTGCACACCGATCTGCTTCATCAGGCCTGCCAAATAAGCCACGCGCTCGGGGGCCACATCACCCTCGTAAGGGCAGCCCACAGTGCAGCTCATGGCCCCGCGCACCGCGATGCCCGCCGCCAACGCGGCTTGCACCACGGGGGCAAATCGCTCAATGCTTTCGGCGATCGAGCAGTTGATGTTTTTCTGGCTGAAGGCTTCGCTGGCTGCGCCAAACACCACGATCTCATCAGGGCGCGTTTTCAGGGCGGCCTCAAAACCTTGCAGGTTGGGCGTGAGCACCGAATAGCGCACACCGGCCTGGCGCTGGATGCCCGCCATCACCTCAGCGTTGTCGGCCATTTGCGGCACCCACTTGGGGCTGACGAAGCTGGTGACTTCGATCTCGGTCAGGCCTGCAGCCTGCAGGCGGTGCACCAACGCGATCTTGACCGCAGCGGGCACGGGTTGTTTTTCGTTTTGCAGACCGTCGCGGGGGCCGACGTCGATGAGCTGGACACGGGAAGGCAGTGACATCAATATCTTTCAATAACCGCGCTGATGATCGACCACACCGTTGATCGACTCCCCACGCTGCAAGGCTTGGATTTTGCCCACGATTTGCGCAATGCTTTCTTCGCGCAAAGTGCGGGCAGACGTGTGCGGCGTGACCGTGATCTTCGGGTGTTTCCAGAATGCATGGTCCGCAGGCAGCGGCTCGGTGCGGAACACGTCGAGCGTGGCCCCGGCCATGTGACCGCTGTCGACCAGGGCGATCAGGTCTTCTTCGACCAGGTGCTTGCCGCGCGCCACGTTGACCAGGTAGCCACCGGGCTGCAATTGCGCAAGGGTGTCTTGGTTCAGGATGTTTTCGGTCTCGGGCGTGAGCGGCATCAGGTTGACCAGCACACGGGTGGCCGCCAAAAAATCAGACAAGCCCTGCGCCCCGCTGAAGCAGCGGATGCCAGGCAAATCTTTGGCGCTGCGGCTGTAGCCGTTGACCGGAAACTCGAACACCTGCAGCGCTTTGGCCACACGCTCGCCCAGCACGCCCAAGCCCATGACGCCGACCGCAAAATCGGCCCGGCTGCGCGGTTTGCGGTAAGACCATTTGCCCGAGGCGGTGTCGGCGTCGTAGCCATCGAACTCGCGAAAGTGTCGGATCACCGCATGGCACACGTATTCGGCCATCTGCACCGACATGCCTGCGTCGTCCAGCCGCACCACTTTGAGTGATGACGGCAACTTGAGCTGAAGCAAGGCGTCCACACCCGCGCCGATGTTGAACAGGGTTTGGAGGCCCGGCTGCTCGTCGATGAACTGCTGGGGCGGCGCCCAGACAATGGCGTGGTCGGCGGGCGCTGCGCCAGCAGCCCAGGCAGACACAGAGGCCCCGGGGAAGGCTTGTTGCAGGCCCTGTACCCAGGGCGCTGGGTCGAGCCTTTCAAAACAGATGGTGATGTTCATGGGCAGATTTTGTCAGCAAGGCACAGGCCCTTCTGTCGCATGGGTTAGGACGTCTTTGTGGGAGCCCTGAGGGCGCTCTATAGGAGACCCGCCCTCGGGCGAATGGCTGTGGTCTACTGTGGCCCCATCGCGGCGGGGTCACCGCTCCCACAGGGGACGGCACCCATCAAATCAAGCCGCCAGCTTGAGCAGCTCCGCCCCTTCGGTCACCTGGTCGCCGGGCGCATACAGCAGCTCGGCCACGGTGCCATCTTGGGGTGCGCTGATGGTGTGTTCCATCTTCATGGCTTCCATCACCGCCAGGGCCTGACCGGCTTTGACCTTGTCGCCCGCCTTGACGGCGAACGACACCACCTTGCCCGGCATGGGGGCGGTCAGACGCCCGCCTTCTTGCGCGGCTTCGCCAGCGTGGGCCAGCGGGTCGAGCAGACTGATGCGGGTGGCGCCTTGGGGCGTGAACACATGGCGAACTTCCCCTTGCGCATGCACCGTGCTGTGGATGCGCTGGCCGTTGAACTGCACCCACAAGCCATCACCCTGGGCCGTGAACTGCAAGGCGCTTTCTGCGCCCTCACCCACTTGCAACAACAGTTGAGGGCCATAGGTCAGCACCGCACGAACCGGCTGGCCGTCGTATTCGAGCTCAAAGCGGCGGCGCGTGGTGCCGTGCGACTGCCAGCCGTCGCGGCGGCTGAACGGGTCAGCGCCCTGGGCAGCGGCTTCCGAACGCAAGGCATTGGCCATCACCGCCGCAGCGGCAACTTGCAAACCCACCGGGTCTTGCTTGAACAGCACAGTGCTTTCGCGCTGGATGAGTGCGGTGTCGAGTTGGGCAGTGGCAAAGGCTTGGCTGCGCACCACATGGCGCAAGAACTGCACATTGGTGTTCAGACCCACGATGTGGGTTTGTGCCAGTGCGGCGTCCAAACGTGCCAGCGCCTGCTCGCGCGTGTCGCCATGCACGATGAGCTTGGCCACCATGGAGTCGTAAAACGGGCTGATGGTGTCACCCTCACGCACGCCGTCGTCGATGCGGGTGGTGCCGCGTTCAAAGCTGGTCGCTTGTGGCTTGCGGTAGACCTGCAAGGTGCCCGTGGCGGGCAAAAAGTTGTTGTCGGGGTTCTCGGCGCAGATGCGCGCTTCGATGGCGTGGCCCGTCATGCGGATCTCGCTTTGCTGCAATGGCAGTGGCTCGCCACTGGCCACGCGCAATTGCCACTC
>CANBTZ010000105.1 GCA_947372495.1 Comamonadaceae bacterium
GGGCGCGGTCAGGCGCTGCACGTTTTTGAGCAAGGTGACGGTTTGCTCGCTTTGCCAATCCAGGTGGTGCACGATCTGGCCGTCGGGGCTCACCAGGGCCAATTCGCCAAAGGCGGACTCGTGCTCCATGTAGCGCACTTCGCGTCCGGCCAGCCAGCCGCCACGCGGGCAGCTGGTCCACAAAGGCACTTCGTTGGCGGCGCAGGCGGTCAGCACCTCGTCGACGGTTTTGAAGGCCTGCAGGCGCTCGAGCGTGCGGATGGTCGGAAAGATGATGAAAAACTGCCCGGCTTCGTGGCGGGCCAGGGCGTCTTGCGGGCGCACCCAGACCGGCTCGAATTGCTCCGATTCGTCGGCCACAGGCGTTTGCCCCTCGGGCATGCGGGCCACCAAAAACGGCACATCAAAGCGGCGCGGCAAGTCACGGTCGGTGATCCAGTGCGCCAAGATGAACACCTGGTCGGCGGCCAAGTGCAGACCGCGCGCAGCGCATTGCGCGGCAAACGGGGCTTTGCGGTCGAGCGTCGCGATGTCGGCTTCATCGGCCCAGCGGCCATCGGTGTGGCGCGCGAACAGCACGCCCAGCTCTTCAAAGCTTTCGCGGATGGCGGCGATGGCCTGCGTCAGGTGCAAGTCGTTTTGCCCGATGCGGCGGTTGGCGTGGGCATGCGCTGCGGCATCGGCGGCGTCCACGCCCCCGCCCGGGAAGACATAGGCGCCGGGGGCAAAGCTGGCCGTCATCGAGCGGCGCGTCATCAGCACTTGCAGGCCATCGGGCCCGTCGCGCAGCAGCAAAACAGTGGCGGCCGGCCGCAAGGCCACGGGGTCGCGTTGGGGGTACAGGAGTTGGGTAGGTCGGACCATGCGCCATTATGAGTGGGCTTGCAGTGATAATTCACGCATGCGAATCCGCTTCACCAAAATGCAAGGCGCTGGCAACGATTTTGTCGTGCTGGACGAAACCCATGGCCTGCTCGGTCTGTCCACGGCGCAGTACCGTTTCCTGGCCGATCGCCACTTTGGCGTGGGGGCCGACCAGATCCTGAGCGTGCGCCCTGCGCCCCGCGCCGGGTTGGACTTTGAATATGTGATCCACAACGCCGACGGCGGCGAGGTCGAGCACTGTGGCAACGGCGCACGCTGCTTTGTGCGCTATGTGCGCGACAAGGGCTTGACTGACAAAACCGCCGTGCGCGTCAAGGTGCAGCAAGGCGAGATCGAGCTGCGCATGAACCCCGACGGGCGCGTCACGGTCAACATGGGCGCACCCGTGTTCGACTGGGAGCGTGTGCCTTTCAACCCCATCGGCCTCATCAGCGACCAGGTCAACGGCTGGCCCGTGTTTGACCTCGCGCTGGGCGATCAAGGCATTGCCCCCTCCATCGCACGCGTGGCCGTGGTCTCGATGGGCAACCCCCATGCCGTTCAACGTGTGGACAACGTGGACACGGCCCCGGTGCTGACCCAAGGCCCATTGATTGAAAACCACCCGTCCTTCCCCAAGCGGGTGAATGCGGGCTTCATGCAGATCGTCTCGCGCAGCCAGATCCGGCTGCGCGTGTTCGAGCGCGGCGCGGGCGAAACGCTGGCCTGTGGCACGGGCGCTTGCGCGGCCGTGGTGGCCGGCATTCGCCAGGGCTGGCTGGACAGCCGTGTCGACGTGCAGACCCACGGCGGCGCGCTCACCATCGAGTGGGCAGGCCAGGCCGACAGCCCGGTGCTGATGACCGGCCCGGCGACGTCCGTGTTCGACGGCGAAATCGATATTCCTGAACTTTGAGACGCATTGAGGACCTGACACCATGACGCAACAAACCCCCATGGCCCCGATCACCGAAGACGACATCGCGGACTACCTGGTCAACACGCCCGACTTTTTTGAGCGCCATGCGTCCCTCCTGGCGTCGGTGCAATTGACGCACCCGCAAAGCCACCGCGCCGTGAGCCTGCAAGAGCGCCAGGCGCAGATGCTGCGCGACAAGATCAAGTCGCTCGAGCACCGCATCATGGACATGATCCGGCACGGCAACGAGAACATGATCCTGTCTGACAAGCTGCACCGTTGGGCGTGCGACCTGCTGGCCGCGCGCGCTGACGAGATGGCCGCATTCGCGGTCGACAACATCCGTGAACTTTTCCAGGTGCCCCAAGTGGCGCTGCGTTTGTGGGGCCTGGACGAGGCGCATGCCCAGGCTGCATACGCCCAGGGTGTGACCGATGCGGTGCGCGAGCAGACCGCGGCCCTTGAGTCGCCCTATGTGGGCGCCAACAAGGGCTTTGATGCTGTGCAATGGTTGGACCAGCCTACCCAAGCTGCGTCGCTGGCGCTGATGGCCTTGCGCGCTGCGCCGGGCCAGCCCGCTTTTGGCCTGCTGGTGCTGGCCTCGCCCGATGCCCAACGTTTCAACAGCCAGATGGGCACCGAGCTGCTCGAGCGCTTGGCCGAGTTGGCGGGCGCGGCGTTGTCGGTGCTGCGCGCGCCAGCGGCCTGACCTCCACGAGGGCGTTGGCTTGAACGACGCAAACACCCCCTTACCCAGCCATTTCGCCAGCGTGTCGCTGGACCCGCTGGCCCTGCGCTACCTGGACCATGTGCGTTTTGAAAAACGCCTGGCCGAGCGCACCTGCACCCTTTACCGCCTGGACCTGGAGCGGCTGAGCGCCATGGCGGCTGACGCCCATGTCGAGCTGACCCAAGTGCAGCCCACCCACATCCGCCGTTGGGTGGCGCAAATGCACAGCGCCGGGCGCAGTGGGCGGGGCATTGCCCTGATCTTGTCGGGCTGGCGCGGTTTTTACACCTGGCTGGGCCGCGAAGGCCGCGTCAGCAGCAACCCGGTGCAAGGCGTGCGCGCCCCCAAAGTGGCCAAGCCCCTGCCCAAGGCGCTGGGCGTGGACGAGGCGGTGCAGCTGGCCGAGCACCAAGAAACGCAAGACGACCCTTGGCTCGAAGCACGCGACGCGGCCATGGTGGAGCTGCTCTACGGCTGCGGCCTGCGGGTGGGCGAGTTGACCGGCCTGGACGTCGTGGCCAGCGATGCGGCGCACAAACAAGGGCGTGGCTGGGTGGACGTGCCAGCGGCCGAAGTGCAGGTGCAGGGCAAAGGCGGCAAGCGCCGCACCGTGCCACTGGGCTCGCAGGCACTGGCGGCGCTCGAGGGTTGGCTGGCGGTGCGCAGCCAGGTCACAGGCATGCTGAACGCGCCCGTGCCGGGCGCGTCCAGTGCGTCGCTGGCGCTGTTTCCCGGGCGGCATGGCACGCGGCTGACGGCACAGTCCATCTGGCAACGGCTCAAACGCCGCAGCCTGTTGGCAGGGCTTGCCACGCCGGTGCACCCGCACATGCTGCGCCACTCGTTTGCCAGCCATGTGTTGCAGTCAAGCGGCGACCTGCGCGCGGTGCAAGAGTTGCTGGGCCACGCCAACATCACCACCACGCAGGTCTACACCCGCTTGGATTTTCAGCACCTGGCCAAGGCCTACGACGCGGCGCACCCCCGGGCCAAACGCAAAAATTGATTTTGCGGGCCAGCCCGTCGAACGCCCGCCCTCGGGGCGATCGGCAGGGTGGCCCTGCTGGAGCGCACTCAACGACAATACCCCTCATGAAAATCATCCGACTCAGAGAAGGCAAGGAACGCTCCTTGCTGCGCCGTCACCCTTGGGTGTTTGACTCCGCCATTGCCAAAGGCAGCGCAGATGCGGGCGAGACGGTGCGCATCGAGTCGTCTGCCGGGCAGTTTTTGGGCTGGGCGGCTTTCAGCCCCAGCTCGCGCATCAAGGCGCGGGTCTGGAGTTTCGACGAAAGCCAGCGCATCGACGCCCCGTTCATCCAGGCGCGCATTGCGCAGGCCGTGGCGGCACGCCAATGGTTCAACATCCAAAGCGATGGCCTGCGTTTGGTGCATGGCGAGTCGGACGGCTTGCCCGGCCTGATCGTAGACCGCTATGGCGACACCTTGGTGGCGCAGTTCACCAGCTGCGGCACCGAGCGGTTCAAGGCGGTGATTGCCGATGCTTTGCTCGAGATCACAGGCCTCTCGCGCCTGTATGAGCGCTCGGATGCCAACGTGCGCAGCCTCGAAGGCCTTCCCGAAGTCACCGGCTGGCTGCGCGGCTCGGGTGAAACGGAGCTCACCATCCGCGAGCATGACTGGCAACTCACGCTGGACGTGGCCACGGGCCACAAGACCGGCTTTTACCTCGACCAGCGCGACAGCCGCCAGCGCTTTGCGCAGCACACGCGCCACCGCCAATTTGGCAAGGTGCTCAACTGCTACTGCTACACCGGGGGCTTCACCATCGCGGCTCTGTCGGGTGGGGCGGGGCATGTCACATCGATTGACTCGTCCGGCCCGGCGCTCGAGCGCGCCGCAGCCCACGTCAAGCTCAATGGCTTTGACGCCTCCCGCACCCGTTTCATGGACGCCGACGTCAACGCCAGCCTGCGCGCCTTCATCGAGGCGGGCGAGACTTTTGACGCCATCGTGTTGGACCCACCCAAGTTTGCGCCCACCGCAGCGCATGCAGACCGTGCCGCTCGGGCTTACAAGGACATCAACCGCCTGGCCTTCAAGCTGCTGGTGCCCGGCGGCGAGCTGTTCACCTACTCGTGTTCCGGCGGCATCAGCGCCGACCTGTTCCACAAGATCGTGGCTTCGGCGGGCACCGACGCCGGGGTGGATGGCTACATCAGCGAACGCCTGCAAGGCGCACCAGACCACCCGATGACGGTGAACTTCCCTGAGGGGGAATACCTCAAGGGATTGGTCGTCGTGCGCAAGTGATATTCATCGCTACACTCCCCACCTCTTGTCTTTGACCTTTTGCGGAACATTCCATGGCCCTCATCCCTGTCACCATCCTCACCGGCTTTTTGGGTTCGGGCAAAACCACGCTGCTCAAGCGGGTGCTGACCGAGGCCCATGGCCAGAAGATCGCCATCATCGAAAACGAGTTTGGCGAGGAAAACATCGACAACGACATCCTGGTGTCCGAGACCGATGAGCAGATCATCCAGATGAGCAACGGCTGCATTTGCTGCACCATCCGCGAAGACCTGCGTGCCACGCTGCAGCTGCTGGCCGCCAAACGCCGCAAGGGCTTGCTCCATTTTGAGCGCGTGGTGATCGAGACCACAGGGCTGGCCGATCCCGGCCCGGTGGCGCAGACCTTCTTCATGGACGACGAGATTGCCGAAACCTTCCTGCTCGACTCGATCCTGACCCTGGTGGACGCCAAGCACGCGGCCCAGCAGCTCAACGACCGCGTCGAGGCGCAGCGCCAGGTGGGCTTTGCCGACCAGATCTTCATCAGCAAGGCCGATTTGGTGTCGGCCCAAGAGCTGGACGCGCTGCAGCACCGCCTCAAGCACATGAACCCGCGTGCGCCGCAAAAGGTGGTGCATTTCGGCGAAGTCGCTTTGGGCGAGGTGTTCGACCTCAAAGGCTTCAACCTGAACGCCAAGCTCGACATCGATCCGGACTTCCTGAGCGAAGACGGCCACGACCACCACGATCATGCGCACGGTGAGCACTGCGATCACCCATCGCACCAGCACGACAAAGACGCGGCGCACGACCACCCTGACCATGAGCACGGTGAGCACTGCAACCACCCCTCGCATGACCACGGGCATGCCCACCACCATCACCACGACGACGATGTCAAAAGCTTTGTCTTCAAGTCCGAGCGGGCCTTTGATCCGGCCAAGCTCGAGGACTTTCTGGGCGCCATCGTCAACATCTATGGCCCCAAGATGCTGCGCTACAAAGGCGTGCTGAACATGCGCGGCACCGAGCGCAAAGTCATCTTCCAAGGCGTGCACCAGCTGATGGGCAGCGACCTGGGCCCCATGTGGGCCGACGGCGAAGTCAAAGTGAGCAAAATGGTGTTCATTGGCATCGATTTGCCCAAAGACATCCTCATGCAGGGCCTTGAGCAATGTTTGGTGGCCGCCTGAAACCCATTCTTTTTCTCATAACTTGGCTTTAATCCTGCCCATCCGTGAATTTGGCAGTTTCAGTCGTTACAATCGCCCGCCTGACGGCCTCCCTTTTGGGTGGGCGACAAATCCCAGAAGGTCAGCCTGTGGGCTGACCCCATGCAGATGAACAGGACCCCGGACCATCTGTCATATTCGATGGCAGGAGGCTCGGTTTGTCCCGCAACACGGCTAGGAGACAAGACGTGAAGACGCCCGCCAAAAAAGCAGCCAAGGCTGCAGCCCCCAAGGCCAAAGCCAAGGTGGCCGCCAGCCCGAAAAAGCCGGCAGCCAAGGCGCCTGTGAAACTGGTCGCCAAAACCAAAATCGCGGTCAAGGCCGCTCCGGCCAAAAAGCCGGTCAGCAAAGCCGTGTCGACCCCAAAGCCCGTGGCCAAAAAAGCGGTGGTGGCCCCCAAGGCTGCGCCCGCCAAGAAAGCGCCTTCAGCCCAAGCCGTGAAAGCGGCCAAGCCGGTTGCCGTGACCAAGGCAGCACCCGCCAAGAAGGCGAGTGCCCCTGTGGTGGCCGTCAAAGCCCCATCCAAAGTTGCAGTCAAGGCCAAGCCTGCTGTGAAATCCGCGGCTGCAAAGCCTGCATCCGTTCCCAAGAAACAGCCATCGGCCAAAGCCGTGGTGGCTGTGTCTGCCAAGAAAGAGTCTGTGAAAAAAGTAGAGCCTGCCAAGACCCCGGTCTCCAAGGCACCTGATCCCGTCGTGGTGGCCCCAGTGGCTTCTGATCAACCGGTCCGGTCCACCCGCCCTTCTGCACGCCTGGCCCAGATCACGGTGCCTTCTTTGCCGCCTGCCGTGGCCTCGACGGCGGCCAAAGCCAGTTATTTGCCCAGCGCGCCCGCTGACGTTGTTTCGGCCCCTGTGTTCAACGTCAAAAAAGACGCCAAGTTGGCTAACAACTGGAAAACCAAAACGGTAGACCAGATGTCGGACGCCGAACTGTTGGCCATGCCCGACAGTGAATACATGAACGACCTGCAGATCGCTTATTTCCGCCGCAAGCTGGTGGTCCTCAAGCAGGACATTTTGGCCAGCGCAGGTCAGACCACCGAAAACCTGCGTGAAGACACGGTGGTCGTGCCCGATCCAGCTGACCGCGCCACCATCGAGGAAGAGCATGCGCTCGAGCTGCGCACCCGCGACCGCGAGCGCAAGCTGCTCAAGAAGATCGAGCAGTCCATCATCCGCATCGATGCGGGCGACTACGGTTACTGTGACGAAACGGGCGAGCCCATCGGCGTCGGCCGCTTGCTGGCCCGCCCCACGGCCACCTTGTCGCTGGAGGCGCAGCAGCGCCGCGAACTCAAGCAAAAGATGTTCGGCGACTGATCGGGCCGCCAGCCTTCTTTTCGCAAGCCCCTTTTGAGGGGCTTTTTTTTGTCTGGACCGGAACGCAGGCCCGCATGTACTTGATGATTTAAATATTTTTATGCTTTTTGGCGGTTATAAATCCTTCAGGCGTTACTTTCAGAGGGGCTTGTAAGTCACTCATTTATATAGAAAATTTGCCCATCCATTTGTTCGGTTTCGTCTGTAAGCTGTTGATTTCATTGAAAAAAATCTGACTGAGGTCCTTGCGCAGAGGGCAATTCCTGATACAGTGCAAAAAAGTGCAATTAAGTGGGGAAAAGTGCCCGCTCGGTTGTTGGTTCACTGAAAAAAGGTGGTTGCGGTGTTTCAAGGGGCTTCGTCGCTGAGTCTGGATGCCAAGGGGCGGTTGTCTGTACCGACCCGGCACCGTGACGTCCTGAGCGCCACCGCGCAGGGGCAGCTGACCATCACCAAGCACCCGCACGGCTGCCTGATGGTGTTCCCTCGTCCCGAATGGGAAAAATTCCGTGAGCGCATCGCCCAGCTGCCCATGTCGGCGCAGTGGTGGAAGCGCATCTTCTTGGGCAACGCCATGGACGTCGAAATGGACGGCACCGGGCGTGTGCTGATTTCCCCCGAGCTGCGTCAAGCGGCGGGTATCTCCAAGGACACCATGCTGCTGGGCATGGGTAACCACTTTGAGCTGTGGGACAAAACCACCTACGACGCGCAAGAAGCCCAGGCGATGCAGGGCGAGATGCCTGACGTGTTCAAAGACTTTTCGTTCTGATGGCCATGAGCGAAACCTCCCTTGTCCACACCACCGTGCTGCTGACCGAAGCCGTTGATGCTTTGCTCTCGGGTGATGCGGGCGTGGATGGCACCTATGTCGATGCCACCTTTGGCCGTGGTGGTCACTCTCGCCTGATTTTGTCGAGGCTGTCAGACCAGGGGCGGCTGGTCGCCTTTGACAAGGACCTGGATGCCATCGCTGAAGCCCAAACGGTTCAGGATACGCGCTTTTCGATTCGGCACGAAGGCTTTTGCCATCTGGGTGAATTGCCCGCTGGCAGTGTCGACGGCGTCCTGATGGACTTGGGCGTGAGCTCTCCCCAGATTGACAACCCCGTGAGGGGTTTTTCTTTTCGTTTTGACGGCCCGCTGGACATGCGCATGGACACCACGCGCGGACAAAGCGTGGCCGATTGGTTGGCCACTGCAGAGGTGGATCAAATCACGGAGGTGATACGTGACTATGGCGAAGAACGGTTTGCTTTTCAGATTGCAAAGGCGCTTGTGGCTCGCCGACAAGAGCGGGGCCCAATTTCATCCACCGCTGAGCTGGCCCAGCTCGTGGCTGACACGGTCAAAACCCGCGAGCCGGGCAAGGACCCTGCAACGCGGACATTTCAGGCTTTTCGGATTTTCATCAACGCCGAGCTTGAAGAGCTTGAACAGGCGCTAGAGGCCAGCTTGAGCGTGCTGGCGTCGGGTGGCCGACTGGCGGTGATCAGTTTCCACTCGCTGGAAGACCGCATCGTCAAGCAGTTCATTGCCAAGCACTCCAAAGAGGTGGTGGACCGCCGCGTGCCGTTTGCTGCCCCCGTGGCCATGCGCCTGAATGCGCTGGGGCGCACCAAGCCCTCCGAGCAGGAAGTGTCGGGCAACCCCCGCTCGCGCAGCGCCATCATGCGCGTGGCCGAACGCACCGAGGTGCCAGCATGACCCGCTTGAACATCGTGCTGCTGGTG
>CANBTZ010000106.1 GCA_947372495.1 Comamonadaceae bacterium
CGGCTTTAGCGCCGTCAAACTCGCGGCCATCGACTAGCAGCTGCGCGCCTTCGGCCACACCGGCATCGATATAGCCCTTGATGCGCTGACGCGCCGCGTCGGTCACGATGGGGCCCATCTCGGCGGCCAGGTTTTCACCGTTGAGCACCTGCAGCGCCTTGGTGCGCTCGATCAGCTTGGGCAAGATCTTGTCGGCCACATCGCCCACCAGCACGGCGACCGAGATTGCCATGCAACGCTCGCCTGCAGAGCCGTAGCCTGCGCCGATCAGTGCGTCCACAGTTTGGTCGATGTCCGCGTCGGGCATGACCACCAAGTGGTTCTTCGCGCCGCCCAGGGCCTGCACGCGCTTGCCGTGGTGGGCACCGGTTTCATAGATGTAGTTGGCAATCGGCGTGGAGCCGACGAAGCTGATGGCTTTGACATCAGGGTGCTCGAGCAACGCGTCCACGGCTTCTTTGTCACCCTGCACCACGTTGAACACACCGTCTGGCAGACCGGCTTTTTTCAGCAGCTCGGCCATGAACAGCGAAGGCGTCGGGTCGGTTGGGCTGGGCTTCAAGATGAAGGTGTTGCCCGCTGCAATCGCGACTGGGAACATCCACATGGGCACCATGACCGGGAAGTTGAAGGGCGTGATGCCCGCGACCACGCCCAAGGGCTGGCGCAAGGTCCAGTTGTCGATGCCGGTCGAGACTTGGTCGGTGAAGTCGCCTTTGAGCAGCTGCGGGATGCCGGTGGCAAATTCCACGATGTCGATGCCACGCGAGACTTCGCCTTGGGCGTCGGTGAACACTTTGCCGTGCTCGGCGGTGATCATGTGGGCCAGCTCGTCTTTGTGCTGGTTCAGCAGTTCGAGGAACTTGAACATCACGCGGGCGCGACGCAGGGGCGGTGTGTCGGCCCAGGCAGGGAAAGCGGCTTGCGCAGCGGCCACGGCTTTGGCCACTTCGGCGCTGTTGGCCAAGGCCACGCTGCCGGTCACGGCGCCTGTGGCGGGGTTGGTCACGGGCTGGCTGCGGCCCGAAGCGCCTGCGGCGGCTTGGCCACCGATGTAATGACCAATGTTCGTGATGCTCATGCTTGTCTCCTGAAGGGGTTTGTGGTGGTTTGGACAGGGTGGGCGCTTGGCCATCCTAGTCTGTGTTGGCCAGTGTAGGCAGCCTGCTGGCCTGCCACAAGCACTCAGTCGTGAATTGATTGTTCAAAATAGTGAACAATGCAAGCATGGAAGACCAAAAAATCAACACGCTCTGGACTCACCTGCACTGGCTGAGTGTGCTGGCGCAGCAGGGCAGCTACACGGCCGCTGCCGCACGCTTGGGCGTGAGCAAGGCCGCGATGAGCCAGCGCATTGCCGAGCTCGAGCGGGCCGCCAAAGTCACCTTGGTGCAGCGCACCACCCGCAGTGTGCGCCTGACCGAAGCCGGGCAGCGGCTGGTGGACGACACCCGTGCCTCTTTTGAGCAGATTGAGCAGAGCTTTGCCCAGGTGCGGGATTTGGCCGAGCAACCGGGTGGCTTGGTCCGGGTGACGGCACCGGTGGCTTTTGCGCGTCAGCAGCTGGTGCCCTTGCTGGCCGAGTTCCTCAAAAATTACCCGGATGTGCGCATTGAGCTCGACCTGTCGGATCGCTTGAGTGCCCTGACCACCGAGGGGTTTGACTTGGCCATCCGACACACCGCCCGACCGCCCGACACCCATGTGGCCTGGGTGCTGTGCCCCACCGAGTCGGTGTTGGTGGCCACCCGTGCCTATCTGCGCAAACAGGGCGAGCCCCAAACGCCCGCCGACCTTCAAAGCCACAACTGCCTGCACTACCCCCGTTCGCAAGACACCCCAGCTTGGACCTTCGAGCCTCGCGATCCGCAAGGCGGCGAGCGCATCACCGTGCCCGTGTCCGGCCATTTGGCCGCCAACAACAGCGAGGCCCTGCGCGAAGCTGCGCTCACGGGCGCGGGCATCGCCCTCATGCCCGACTTCAGCGCGCAAGCCGTATTGCGGCAAGGCAAGCTGGTGCGCGTGCTGCCCAACTGGCGACCTGTTGGCGCATTTGCAGAAATCATTTACGCCATTCGGCCGTATGCACCCCATGTGCCTCGGGCGGTGACGGCGCTGGTGGCGCACTTGCGTCAAGGTTTGGCGGGTGGGTTTGGGCTTTGAAGCCCGCATTGACGCCTGCCAGCGTGACCCATTCGCAGAAACTGTGTAACACTTAAGAATCTTTTTTGAAGGGTCTTCAGTCAGCATGCTGATCAGAGCACTTGAACCTGCCGATTTGGATGAATACCGTGCATTGATGCTGGAGGCCTTCGAGGTCGATGCGGATGCTTTCACTTCCACGCGTCAAGAGCGGGAGCAGAAGGCCTCGGCCTGGTGGCTGGCGCGTATGGACCATCCGCACGATTTGGGCCGTGCCTTTGGCGCCTTTCAGGCCGGGCAGATGGTGGGCACGGTGGCCATCGAGTATTCGGACAGGCTCAAGACCCGGCACAAAGGGCATGTGGTGGGCATGTATGTGCGCAGTGCCCATCGTGGCCAGGGTCTTGCGCAGGCCTTGCTGGCCGCCGTGGTGGCCGACGCGCGTGCGCGCCCGGCCATCTCGGTGTTGACCCTCACCTGCACCCAGGGCAACGAGCGCGCACAGCGCTTGTATGCATCAGCCGGTTTTGAGGTGTTTGGCGTCGAGCCCCGCGCCATCTTCAATGGGCACGAATACAAATCCAAGGTGCACATGCACCTGCCCTGGTGAGGTGCCCCAGTGAACCCTCTTGACCTTCAGTTTCCGGACCAGTTTGAGTCGCATCGCTTGTTGATCCGTTGCCCTCGCCCGGGCGATGGCCGTGCGGTTCATGAGGCAGTCTGTGAAACATTGACCGAGCTGCGCGCTTGGCCCGCCTCTCTGCCTTGGGCGGTGTTCGAGCCCTCGGTAGAAGCTTCTGAAAACTATTGCCAGCAAGGCCACGAAGCCTTTGCCGCACGGCGTGACTTGCCGTTGCTGCTGTTTCACAAGGACTCGGGTGCTCTGGTGGGGGCGAGCGGCTTGCACCGAATGAACTGGGCGCAGCGCAGGTTCGAGGTGGGCTATTGGTGCCGACGTTCGATGCAGGGTCAAGGCTACATCACCGAAGCGGTACAGGCGATTGCGGCCTTTGCCGAAAACACGCTGGCGGCCCAGCGTGTCGAGTGTGTCGCCGATGTGCGCAATGTGGCCAGCCGCAGAGTGGCCGAAAGCGCTGGTTTCGTGCTGGAGTCGATCCAGACACGGGTGTCGCCGCAAGGGGGCGACAACCAGGCATGCGATTACGCATGCCTGGTGCGGTGATGCGGTAGGCGTTCTGTTTTTCTAAGGGAGAAATCATGAAAAATTGGCTCAAAAACAACCGTGGCTTCATCTTGTTTGTCTTTTGCTTTGGCTTTTTCCGTTTGGCCATTGCCGACTGGAATCCGATCCCGTCGGGTTCGATGCGACCCACCTTGCTGGAGGGGGACGTTGTGCTGGTCAATCGGGTGGCTTATGGCTTCAAGCTGCCACTGACCCACCAAGTGTTGGCCGAGTTGGGCTCGCCTGAGCGCGGCGATGTGGTCACTTTCAAATCACCCAAAGACGGCGTGCAATTGATCAAACGCCTGATCGCTGTGCCCGGCGATGTGGTGGAACTGCGCGATGAAGTGCTCTACCTCAATGGTGTGGCTTCGCAGTACCAGTCGCCCGTGCAGGTGAAAGAGCCCGTGGGCGGTGGACTGACCATGCCCGCCATTCAGGCGCAGGAAATCTTGTCAGGGCACGCGCACACCGTGCAGGTCCTGCCGCAGGTGAATGCGATGCGCAACTTTGGTCCGGTGCAAGTGCCAGAGGGGCAGTATTTCTTCTTGGGGGACAACCGCGACAACAGCGCCGACTCCCGTTACATCGGCATGGTGCCGCGCCACCTGCTGATTGGCCGCGCCCATCGGGTGCTGGTCTCGGCCGACATCAAAGGCAACTGGTTGCCACGTTGGGACCGGTTGGTGCAGGCTATTCAGTAAGAGGACATTGACTTGAGAACATGCGGGGATCGACTGCAAGGTCACGAGCGTGACATTTTCGAGCCCTTTCCTGGAGTGGGCAGGGGTTTGCACTGATGAGTCGTTCCAGTTTCTCCGCGCAAGATGGCATTGGCGTTGTTTTCGATGTCGTCCTGTTTCGGACTAACAAGTGGAGAGACTCATGGCTATTCAAGGTATTCGCAAAGCGACTTGGTCGCGCAAGGCGGTTGGCACGGCGGTGACTTTGGCCGCTGCGCTGTGCGCGTCTGGGGCAGCTCATTCCCAAGAGACCTTCAAGGTCGGCATTGTGAGCTTTTTGTCTGGCCAGGCGGCGGAGAGCTTCGGCATTCCGGCGGTCAATGGCGCCAAGGTGTTGGTGGACGCTTTCAACAAAGGCGCAGCGCCTGCGCCTTACAACAAGACCGGCTTTGGGGGCATGAAGCTCGAAGCGGTCTATGTCGATGAAAACGGTGGTGCCACCAAGCAAGTGCAAGAGTTGCGCAACCTGTATGACCGTGAAAAAGTCGATGCGGTGGTGGGCTATGTGGGCTCAGGCGACTGTCTGGCCGTGGCCCCGGTGGCCGAGGAAATGAAGAAGTTCCTCATTCTTTACGATTGCGGCACGCCCCGTATTTTTGAAGACGGCAAGTACAACTACGTGTTCCGCACCGCGTCTCACGCTGCCATGGACAACGTGGCCTTGGCCCGTTACCTGAAGGGCAAGGACATCAAGGTCGGCACCTTCAACATGATCAACCAGGACTACGCTTGGGGCCAAGACTCCAAAAAAGACTTTGTCTGGTCCATGGAAAAGCTCTACCCCAATGCCAAGGCGGGTGAGGACCAGTTGCCCAAATTTGGCGCAGGCCAGTACGGCACAGAAATTTCAGCCCTGATGTCCAAACAAGCAGACATCACCCACAGCAGCTTGTGGGGCGGCGATTTGCAGGCTTTCATTTTGCAGGCCGGACCCCGCGGTTTGTTCAAGCGCTCGCAAGTGATCCTCTCCGCGGGTGACCATGTGTTGCCTGGCCTGGGTGAGAAGATGCCCGACGGCGTGATTTTGGGTGCGCGGGGTGCTTACGGCCTGATGGCGCCCAAGTCGGCCTTGAACGACTGGTGGTGGGACATTTACAGCAAGGCCAACAACGTGTACCCGGTGCAGGCCCCCTACCGAATGGTGCAGTCGCTGCTGGGCTTGAAGCTGGCGGTTGAAAAAGCCATGGCTGCCAACGGCGGCAAGAAGCCCAACGCCGAGCAATTGGCTGCGGCCTTGCGCAATTCCGAGTGGGACTCGCCTGCAGGCAAGATCCGCATGAACTTGGGTGGCGGTCATCAGGCCACACAAGAAACCGCCATTGGCCGCACACGCTACGACGCTGCCAAAAAGATGGTGGTGCTGGACGACATCATGCGTTTCCCTGCGGAGTGTGTGAACCCGCCTGCCAACATGAAGTCTGAAGACTGGATCAAGTCTGGCTTCGCTGGCGCCAAGGGTTGCCCATAAGCTGCTCTAAATAAGGTTCTCAAGGCATGCTGACCATATTGATTGACGGACTGACCTACGCCTCATGGCTGTTCATCGTGGCGCTGGGGCTGACACTGGTGTTCGGCGTGCTGAAGATCCTCAACATCGCGCACGGCAGTTTCTACGCACTGGGGGCCTATGCGGCCGCCAGTTTTGTGGGCTGGGCCAGTGCCATGAAGTGGGCGCCCGGCTACACGCTGGTGGCCATGCTGTTGGCCGCCGTGGCCGTGGCAGCGCTCGTGGCGCCCCTGACTGAGCGCGGCCTGCTGCGTTTCTTTTATGGGCGCGATGAGGTGCTGTTGGTGTTGGTCACGTATGCCATGTTCCTGATCATGGAAGATGGCACCAAGCTGTTGTGGGGTGCCAATCCTTACTATGTGTCGGAGCCTTATGGTCTCTTTGGCAACATCGACATTGGCACACAAACCTATGTGGGTTACGACTTCGCCTTGGTGGCTTTGGCGGTGGTGGTGGGTTTGGCTGTCTGGTGGTGGCTCAACCGCACCCAGCAGGGCAAGATCATGATTGCCGTGATCCACAGCTCGGAAATTGCTTCGAGCATGGGGGTGAACGTCTCGCGTGTGTACATGCTGGCGTTTTCTGTCGGCATCTTTTTGGCGGCGTTGGGCGGGGCCTTCACCGCGCCCATGATTTCGGTGCAGCCCGGGGTGTCTGTTGGCGTGATCATCGTGTCGTTCGCGGTGGTGATCATCGGCGGCTTGGGCAGCATTGAAGGCGCAGCCATTGGCGCTTTGATTGTGGGTCTGGCCCGGGCCATGGCTGTTCACCTGGCGCCCGTGGCCGAACTGTTTTCAATTTATGTGGTGATGGCTGTGGTGCTGATGTTCCGTCCGGAAGGGCTGTTCCAGCGCATTCAGGCCCGAAAGATCTGACCCATGGTGAAAAATCTGGGCACAGCGGTGCCTTCTCAAGAAACGCCCGTGGGGCAAACGGTGTTGTGGGCTGCGGGCATTTGCCTGGCCTTGGTGCTGGCGGGTGTCGTCATGCCCAAGTGGCTCACTTTTCTGATCACCATGGCAGCGGCCAACGGCCTCGTATCGCTGGGCATCGTGGTGCTGATGCGCGGCGGCGTGGTGCCTTTTGGCCAAGGCATGGTGTTTGCGGTTGGCGGTTACGCTGCCGCCTTGCTGTTCAACAAGCTGGGCATCACCGATGCCTTGCTGCTGACCTTGTGCGGCGGTGTGGCGGCCGCTTTGGTGGCGGCGCCTTTCGCGCCACTGCTGTCGCGCTACCGTGGTATCTTTTTTGCCATGCTGACCCTGGCTTTGTCGATGGTGACTTATGGTCTCTTGATGAAGCTGGAGGTGCTGGGCGGCTCTGACGGGTTCAATCTGGGACGGCCTACGCTGTTGGGGCAAAAGCTGCCCGACGAGCAGGTGGGTTACATCATGTATGTGCTCACTGTGGTGGTGTCGACGGTCATGGCTTTGCTGGCCCGGATTTACTTTGACAGCACGCGTGGCTTGATCACCGTGGCGGCCAGAGAAAACGAATTGCGGGTGGAGTATTTGGGCGGCTCTGTGCGCCATGCGATGGCCATCAACTTCATCCTGGCCGCTTTTTGTGGCGGCTTGGGCGGGGCCTTGGCGGTGATGGCTTTGGGGCACATCGAACCGAACTTCAGTTTTTGGACCACTTCAGGTGAGTTTGTGTTTGTCGCCATTTTGGGCGGCTGGCAAAGCGTGATTGCCCTGTTCCTGGCCAGCACGGTGCTGGAAGTGGTCCGCTCCTTCTCGAGTGCCTATTTCCCCAACACTTGGCAAATGGCCTTGGGTATTTTCTTGTTGATCGTGATCCGTTTCTTGCCGCGTGGCATTGGGTCCCTCTGGGTCAAAGGGGGCACGCGATGAAGGCCATGCTGCAGGCCCGCGATGTGGGTAAAAAATTCGGTGCCGTGGTGGCGGCGTCGAACCTGAACATCGACATCTTTGCTGGTGAGCGTGTGAGCCTGATCGGCTCCAACGGCGCAGGCAAGACCACGTTCGTGAACATGATCACCGGCTACCTCAAGCCCGACCATGGGCAGATACTGCTCGATGGTCAGGACATCACACCTTTGTTTCCGCGCGCCATCACGCACTTGGGTGTGGCGCGGTCGTTTCAGATTCCGCAGCTCTATGGCGAGTTGACCGTTCTGGACAACATGCTCGTGGCCAACGCGTGTCATGACCAAAAGCTGAGTTTTTGGCAGCCTGCGCGGCGACGCGATGCCATCGAACGCGCCGATGCCTTGCTTGAGCGCTTTGCCTTGACCGAGCACCGCTCGCGCCGTGTGGCCGAGTTGCCCGGTGGTGTGCGCAAATTGCTGGACATTGCGATGGCGCTGACGAGTTCACCCAAGCTGCTTTTGCTGGATGAGCCGACCAGTGGCGTGTCAGCCGAAGAAAAATTTCCGATGATGGAAACCATCATGGCCGGGCTGGGACAGGACCAGTCCACCACGGTCTTGTTTGTGGAGCACGACATGGACATCGTCAACCGCTATGCCAGCCGGGTGGTGGCGTTCTACAGCGGCCGCATCATTGCCGACGACACACCCGAAGTGGCTTTGGCTACCGACGATGTGCGGCGCTATGTCACTGGCGAACTGCTGAGTGAATAAGACACCGCCCCCAAAGGAACACGCATGCTCAAGGTAGAAGGCCTCCATGTGGCCATCCAGTCGGTCGTCGCTTTGCGCGGTTTGTCGCTTGCCGTCGAAGACGGCACCATGGTGGGCTTGATTGGCCGAAACGGCGCAGGCAAAACCACGTTGCTGCGCTCGGTGATGGGCCATCTGACGCCCACGCAAGGCACCATCACTTTCAATGGGCAAGATTTGTCCGCCTTGCCCCCACACGCACGGGCGGGCCTGGGCATTGGGTACATGCCCGAGGATCGCGGCTTGGTGCCTGAGCTGACGGTGGAAGAAAACATCCTGATCCCCGTTTGGGTCAGTCCGACGCTGGACCCTCAGGAGCGCTTGGCGCTGGTCTACAAAGTCTTGCCTGAGTTGCTCGAGATGAAAGACCGCCGGGCCTTGCTGCTCTCAGGTGGGCAGCAAAAGCTGGTGGCCTTGGCACGCGCATTGGCCGTCGGCACCCGTCTGTTGTTGCTCGATGAGCCCTTTGAGGGGGTGGCACCCGCCTTGTCCAAGCGCTTGGGCGAGGTCATTGCTGGCCTGAAAGGTACTGAGGTGTCGGTTTTGATCGCACAAAGCGATTTGAACCACTCACGCAAGCTGGTGGACTGCGAATTTGTGATTGAGCGTGGCGCCAACTTGCAGACGGCCACGAACTGACCTTGGCGATGCCGTTTGGCCCGGTCAGATTCCGCGCGCCAGCACCGGAAACAGCTTGTGCAGCCCGTCGGTCATCACCTCGACCGCCAAGGCAGCCAGGATCAGGCCCATCAAGCGTGTCATGACGTTGATGCCTGTGCGCCC
>CANBTZ010000107.1 GCA_947372495.1 Comamonadaceae bacterium
TCCATGCTGCCGTAGAGCTTGATCAGGTCGACGTGCACGCCCTTGGTGGCAAAAAAGTCGCGCGCAATCGCGGTGTATTTGGTGGCCACTTTCAGGCGCGAACCGGTGCGCACCGCGCTGGCGTAGTCGTAGTCAGCACGCACAGCCACGCTCATGCGGCATTTGGCAATGTTCAGGTCGAGTGGCTGGTACAGGCCCTGGCCGCCGTGCTCGATCAGCGTGTCGAGGCCCGTCACACCCAAATCGGCGCCACCGTATTCCACATAGGTGGGCACGTCGCTGGCGCGCACCAGCACCACGCGCACGTTGGCCTGGTTGGTGGGCAAAATCAGCTTGCGCGATTTTTCGGGGTCTTCAAGCACCTCGATGCCTGCGGCTTGGAGCAGCGGCAGGGTTTCGTCAAAGATGCGTCCTTTGGACAGGGCCAGTGTGATCATGTTCGTTTCAGCCAGGGCTTGCGCCCCGAGGTTCATTGGATGCGTTCGATGTCCGCGCCGACGGCGCGCAATTTGGCTTCCATGCGGTCATAGCCGCGGTCCAGGTGGTAGATGCGGTCGACAATGGTTTCGCCTTCGGCCACCAAACCGGCGATCACCAAGCTGGCAGACGCCCTCAGGTCGGTGGCCATCACGGTGGCACCCGAGAGTTTCTCCACGCCTTCGATCACCGAGACCTTGCCGTCGATCTGGATGTGCGCGCCCAGGCGCACCAGTTCGTTGACGTGCATGAAGCGGTTTTCAAAAATCGTTTCGGTCACCTTGCTGGCGCCCTGCGAGATGCAGTTGAGCGCCATGAACTGCGCTTGCATGTCGGTCGGGAAGCCCGGGTATTCGGTGGTGCGAAAACTTTGGGCCTTCAAGCGGCCTTCGGATTGGACGCGGATGAAGCCATCACCGGCTTCAATGGTGGCACCGGCATCGCGCAGCTTCTCGATGACCACTTCCAAGTGATCAGCGCGGCCATGGCGCAACACCACGTCACCGCCCGTGGCAGCGACCGCGCACAAGAACGTGCCCGCCTCGATGCGGTCAGCCACCACCTGATGTTGGCCCCCGTGCAGGCGCTCCACCCCCTGGATGCGGATGCGGCGTGTGCCGTGACCTTCGATCTTGGCCCCCATGGCGATCAGCATTTCAGCCAAATCAGAAATCTCGGGCTCTTGTGCGGCGTTTTCCAGCACCGTCTCGCCTTCGGCCAAGGTGGCCGCCATCATGAAGTTCTCGGTGCCCGTCACTGTGACCATGTCGGTGGTGATGTGCGCGCCTTTCAGGCGGGTGCGGCCTGCGGGCAAGCTGGCCAGCATGTAGCCATGGTCGACGGTGATTTCGGCACCCATGGCCTGCAGGCCTTTGATGTGCTGGTCCACCGGGCGCGAGCCGATGGCGCAGCCGCCAGGCAATGAGACTTTGGCGTGGCCAAAGCGGGCCAACAAAGGGCCCAGCGCCAGCACCGAAGCGCGCATGGTTTTGACCAGCTCGTAAGGGGCTTCGGGGTTGTTCAGCGCCCCCGCATTGAGCGTGACGCTGCCGTCTTCGTGGTGCTCGGCCTGCACGCCCATGTTGCGGATCAGCTTGAGCATGGTCGAGACGTCTTGCAGACGCGGCACGTTGCGCAACGTGACCTGCTCGGCGCTGAGCAATGCGGCGCACAGCTCAGGCAAGGCGGCGTTCTTGGCACCGGCCACATCCAGTGTGCCTTGGAGGCGGTTGCCGCCACGAATTTTGAGTTTGTCCATTGGGGAAATCGGTACGGTGTGGGTGTCAGGCCGTGGCGCAGCTCAGCGCCCTTGCGCGGCCCATTCTGCGGGCGTGAAGGTTTTCATCGACAAGGCATGCACTTCGTCGGTCTGGATTTTGGTGCCCAAGGTGGCGTACACCTTTTGGTGGCGCGTGATCAAGCGCAAGCCGGTAAAAGCCTCGGACACCACCACCGCGCTCCAATGGCGGCCATCGCCATCGACCTCAAGGTGGGTGCATTCGAGCCCTGCGGCAATGATGGCGTGAAGTTGCTCTGCGTTCATGGGGGTTCAGCTCCGGATTTTGTAACCGGTGCGCAAGAGGTGAAGGGTGACACCGCTGACCAGCGCCAGGGCCGTGCCCACCACCGCCAGACTGGTCCAGGGGGATACATCGCTTTGGCCAAAGAAGCCATAGCGGAAACCGTCGATCATGTAGAAGAACGGGTTGAGGTGGCTCAGTTGCTGCCAAAACGGTGGCAGCGAACGAATCGAATAGAACACGCCTGACAAAAACGTCATGGGCATGATGATGAAGTTCTGGAAGGCCGCCATCTGGTCGAACTTCTCAGCCCACAAACCGGCGATCACACCCAAGGCACCCATCAAAGCTGCGCCGGAAATGGCGAAGACCAAAATCCAAAGCGGGTACACGAAGTGGATGTTGACCATCCAGCCCGTGATGACAAACACGCCCAAGCCCACTGCCAAGCCGCGCACGATGGACGAGCCCACGTAGGCCACAAACCAGCTCCAGTGCGACAGCGGCGTGAGCAACAGGAACACGATGTTGCCCATGATCTTGCTTTGCACCAAGCTCGACGAACTGTTGGCAAAGGCGTTTTGCAGCACGCCCATCATGATGAGCCCGGGCAAGAGGAACGAGGTGTAGGCCACCTGGTCGTAGACCTTGACGTGTTCCTCGAGCACATGGCCAAAGATCAGCATGTACAGCACCGAGGTGAGCACGGGCGCAGCAATGGTCTGGAAAGCCACTTTCCAGAAACGCAGGACTTCTTTGTAAAGCAGGGTTTGCCAGCCGGTCATTTCTTGGCTCCAGACTGGTTGCGGTTCATGACTTCGAGGAAGACGTCTTCGAGGTCCGGTTGGCGGATCTCGACATCTTCGGCCACCAAGCCCGCTGCGCGGATGGTGGCCAAATGGTTTTCAATTTCGAGCGCGTTGTGCACCGGCAACTGAACGATGCGGCCGGTCACGCGCGCCATCGCCGCCAGCTCGGCAGGCAGCTCGCCATCGAGCTTCATGCGCAGCACCTGGCTGGTGGCGGACTTGAGCAGGTCGGAGGTGCGCTCCAGCGCCACCACCTCACCGCGCTTGAGCATGGCGATGCGGCCGCACAGGGCTTCGGCTTCTTCAAGGTAGTGCGTGGTCAGCAGCACCGTGTGGCCTTGTTTGTTGAGCTTGGCGATGAACTGCCACAGCGTTTGGCGCAACTCAACGTCGACGCCTGCGGTGGGTTCGTCGAGCACGATCACACGGGGTTTGTGCACCAAGGCTTGCGCCACCAGCACACGGCGTTTCATGCCGCCTGAGAGTTGGCGCATGTTGGCGTTGGCCTTGTCGGCCAAGCCCAGGCTGTCCAGCAACTCGTCGATCCAGTCGTCGTTGCCCTTGACGCCGAAATAGCCCGACTGGATGCGCAGCGATTCGCGCACCGTGAAAAAGGGGTCAAACACCAGCTCTTGCGGCACCACACCGAGCAGACTGCGGGCCTTGGCGTAATCGGCCTGCACATCGTGGCCATGCACTTGCACGCGGCCTTCGGTGGCCCGGCTCAGGCCAGCCAGGATGCTGATCAGGGTGGTTTTGCCTGCGCCGTTGGGGCCCAGCAGGCCAAAGAATTCACCCTCCTGGACCTCCAGAGACACTTGTTTGAGCGCCTGAAAAGCAGGCGCACCCGCACTGCGGGCCGGGTAAGTCTTGGAAACGGATTGGAAGGAAAGTGCAGACATGAGGGCCTATTTTAAGTGTTCCATGACCCACATGGCCGATGTGAAGGCCATTGGCAAGCCATCTGGGCCATGGTCAGCGCCGATCGCAGCCCAAGGCGCGAATTCCCCAGCCGCGTCAAGCACTCAAAAGCGCCATCACACCGTACAAAGTGGCCAGCTCTTGGAGCTTGGGCGGCATGTGTTGCACCTGAAACGACTGACCCAAGGCCAGCGCCTCGCGCCGACAAGCCAACATGACGGCGAGCGCCGAAGAGTCGAACTGGACCAAGGCAGACGCATCGGCCACCCAATGCGTGGCCGATGGGGACGCGCGCATGGCCTGCACCCATTGGTCTCGGCAGGCGTTGGCCTGCGACTGCATCAGGATCGAGGGCAAGTTCAAGGCGGTCATGCCATTGGCTCAGGATTTTTGCGCGTTGGCTTTGTTGCGCTCAGCCAAGCTGTTGATCAGCGCATCGAATCCACCCGCGTTGATTTCCTTGGTGAATTGGATGCGGTAGTTTTCGATCAACCAAACGCCCAAGACGTTGAGGTCAAAAATCATCCAGCCTGCGCCCTCGCCAGGGGTCTTCTCCAGGCGGTAGTCCAGCTGGATCGGATCGCCCTTGCCGCGCACTTCGGTGTTGACCACCAGGTTCTTGTCGTCTTGACCGGGGCGCAGCGGCTTGACCACCACGTTCTGGTCGCTGACCTGGCTCAAAGCACCCGAGTAGGTGCGCACCAACAGCAGCTTGAATTCGTCCTGCAAACGCTTTTGTTGCTCGGGCGTGGCCTTGCGCCAGGCGGGGCCTGTGGCCAAAGCGGTCATGCGCTTGAAATTCACATTTGGCATGACCTTGGTGTCGACCAACTGGATGATCTTGTTGACGTCCCCGTTGCGCAGGGCTTTGTCGGCCTTGATCGTGTCCAGGGTTTCGGTGCTCATGCGCTTGATGAAAGCGTCTGCACTTTCATCGGCGGCATGGGCCACGCCCAAACCGGTCATGCAGACCAAGGCCAAACTCAAAAACAAACGACGGGGCCAATGGGCCAAGGGCAAGGTATTCTTCATGACGCTGACTGTAAAAACAAAATCCGGTTTTTCACGGATGAAGGTGTGAACATCTGTAACGGGTTCACTTGCCGGACAGTTCCGGGTCGCTGTAATCGAAGTCGGACGGCGGGTTGCCGTCATAGATGTCATTTTCGCGCTTTTGCAAATAGGCATCGCGCACAAAAGTGTAGGGGTCGAGCGACACTTCTTTGACCGTGTCCACCGTCTTGAGCAAGCTGGCGCGGAGGTCCGTGACGCGCAGCACAGTCAAGCTGGTGCGTGTGGCTGCATCGTTGACGTTTTGACCCGGATCGCCCTTGAAGTCCAGTGGCAAGCCCAAGCCATCGCGCACAGTCGAGGGTCCCAGAATCGGCAGCACCACATAAGGCCCAGCGGGCACACCCCAGTAACCCAGGGTCTGACCAAAGTCTTCTTTGCGTTTTTGGATGCCCATTTCTGTAGCAACATCCAACACACCAGCCAAGCCAAAAACGGTGTTGACCGACACGCGCATCAGCGTCTCGGCCGTGGCCTGGCCTTTGAGCTGCAAGGCGCTGTTGGCCATGGACCAGACATCGCTCAGGTTGCCCAAGAAGTTGTGCACGCCGGTGCGTGCAAAGCTGGGCAAAACCTGGTCATAGACCTGTGCCACCGGCCGGACCACAGCGGCGTCGACCACATCGTTGAAGGCGTAGATGCGGCGGTTCATGGCCTCCCAGGGGTCACGGGCATCCACCGCTTGCGCCTGCACACTGAGCTGCAAGCTTGCCAATGAAAGCGCCAGCCAAAGGGCGCGCAGTCGCTTGTTCATCATGGCTTGCCGCCTTCTGATTTGGCTGGCTCGGCAGCTTTGCTGTACAAGAACTGGCTGATCAGGTTTTCCAGCACGATGGCCGATTGCGTGGAGCCAATGCGGTCACCAGCGGCCAGGTTCTTTTCATCGGCACCGGGCACGATGCCCACGTATTGCTCGCCCAGCAAACCGCTGGTCAAGATCGACAGCGAACTGTCTTTGGGGAATTCATTTTTGGACTGCAAGGCCAAAGTCACCCGGGCTTGGAAGGATTCGCCATCAAACACGATCTGCTTGACGCGCCCCACCACCACGCCTGCGCTTTTGACCGCCGCACCGGTTTTGAGGCCGCCGATGTTGTCGAACTTGGCCGTGACTTCGTAGTCCTTGCTGAAGCTCATTTGCAGCAGGTTGGCCGACTTGAGGGCCAGAAACAACACCGCGACCGCGCCCAGCAACACAAACAAACCCACCCAGACATCATTTTTGGAACGTTGCATGGCAATCTCTCTTCTTCAAATACTGAACATCATCGTGGTCAAGATGAAATCCAGACCCAATACGGACAAGGAAGACACGACCACACTGCGGGTGGTGGCGCTGGCCACGCCCTCGGGTGTCGGCTGCGCCACATAGCCTTGCAGCAGCGCGATGAACGTGACCGCCACACCAAACACCACGCTCTTGAGCATGCCGTTGCCCACGTCCTTCCAGACGTCAACTCCGCTTTGCATCTGGCTCCAGAACGAGCCCGAATCCACACCGATGAGCAACACCCCAACGGCGTAGCCACCCAAAATGCCCACCGCACTGAACACGGCTGTGAGCAGTGGCAAGGCGATCACGCCGCCCATGAAGCGCGGCGCCAGAATGCGCTGCACCGGGTCCACGGCCATCATCTCGAGCGCGGTGAGTTGCTCGCCTGCGCGCATGAGGCCAATCTCGGCGGTGAGCGATGCACCCGCCCTGCCCGCAAACAGCAAAGCCGCCACCACCGGGCCCAACTCGCGCACCAGACTGAGCGCCACCAAAAGACCCAGCGCCTCGGCCGAGCCGTAGCGCTGCAGCGTGTAGTAACCCTGCAAGCCCAGCACAAAACCCACAAACAGGCCTGAGACAGTGATGATGGCCAAGGAATAGTTGCCCAAAAAATGGACTTGGTCGCGCACCAGGCCAAAGCGGCGCAGGGCCGCACCTGACATCGAGAGCAATTTCACAAAGAGCCGCGCGCCATAACCCCAATCGGCCAAGGACTGACGCGTCATGGCGCCAAGCGCAGCCAGCCAGTTCATGACTTGGTTCATGCCAGCCTCCCGCCAAAGTCTTGTGCCACCGTCGGCGCAGGGTAATGGAAAGGCACAGGGCCATCGCTCAATGCGTGGACAAACTGATGAATCAAGGGGTCGGTGCTGGCGCGCAACTCGGCAGGCGAGCCTTGCGCGGCCACAGCGCCATTGGCCAGCACCACCACATGGTCAGCAATCTCGAACGTCTCGGTGATGTCGTGGGACACGATGATGCTGGTGATGCCCAAGCTGTCGTTCAAGCGGCGGATCAGGCGCGCGGCCGTGCCCAGCGAGATCGGGTCGAGCCCGGCAAAAGGCTCGTCGTACATGATGAGGTCCGGGTCGAGCGCAATGGCCCGTGCCAGTGCCACACGGCGGCTCATGCCACCGGAGATTTCAGAGGGCTTGAGGTCGCGCGCACCGCGCAGGCCCACGGCATCGAGCTTCATCAGCACGATGTCACGCACCATGTCTTCAGACAGCGTGGTGTGCTCGCGCAAGGGAAACGCCACGTTGTCAAACACGCTGATGTCGGTGAACAAAGCCCCGAACTGGAACAGCATGCCCATGCGGCGACGGGCCGCGTACAGCTCGCCTTGGTGCATGGTGCTGACATTCTGACCATCAAAGCGCACCTGGCCTTGTTGGGCCTGAATCTGGCCACCGATCAAGCGCAAGACGGTGGTTTTGCCGCCGCCGGACACGCCCATCAAGGCCGTGACCTTGCCACGCGGCACGCCAAAGCTGACGTCGCGCAGGATGACCCGCTCACCATAGCCAAAGGTCAGATGATCAAGCTCAACAAGAAAAGGATTGGTGCAGGTGGTCATGAAAAACAAGAGCCGGGGATTCCGGCTCTTGTGATGTTATCGGCCCAAGGTCAACGCAATGTAAACCTTGGTGCTCTAGGGATTTTACCTAGAACTGGGTGGTTTCAACGAGGCAGGTCGCTCGCACCCATCAGGAACTCGTCCACAGCACGCGCTGCCTGACGGCCTTCGCGGATCGCCCAGACCACCAGCGACTGACCACGGCGCATGTCACCGGCTGCAAACACCTTGTCCACGTTGGTGGCGTAGCCGCCTGTGAAGTCGGTGCTGGCCTTGGCGTTGCCACGGGCGTCCTTGTCGATGCCAAACGCGTCGAGCACGGTGGCGACAGGATTCACAAAACCCATGGCCAACAAAACCATGTCGGCTTTGTATTCCTTCTCGGTGCCAGGCACCTCGACCATCTTGCCGTCCTTGAACTCGACGTGCACGGTTTTCAGACCCGTGAGCTTGCCTTTTTCGCCGATGAACTCTTTGGTGGAGATGGCGAACTCGCGCTGCAACAGGCCCTTTTCTGCGCTCTCGTCGTGGCTCGAACTCGTGCGCAGCTTCATGGGCCAGTAGGGCCAGACCATCGCTTTGTTTTCTTTTTCGGGCGGCTCGGGCATCACCTCAAACTGGGTCACGCTGACTGCCCCGTGGCGTGTGCTGGTGCCCACGCAGTCGCTGCCAGTGTCGCCACCACCGATCACGATGACGTTTTTGCCGTCAGCGCGCAACTGACCTTTGACCTTGTCGCCCGCATTCACTTTGTTTTGCTGGGGCAAAAATTCCATCGCGAAATGGATACCTTCCAGGTCGCGGCCCTTCACAGGCAGGTCGCGCGACTGCTCGGAGCCACCGGTGAGCAGCACGGCGTCAAAGTCTTTCTTGAGCTGCTCGGCGCTGATGGTTTCCTTGGCCCAGTTGGTGACCTTGGAATCCTTGGGCCACTCACCCACCAGCACGCTGGTGCGGATCTTCACGCCTTCGGCTTCGAGCTGCTGCACGCGGCGGTCGATGTGCGTCTTTTCCATCTTGAAGTCAGGAATGCCGTAACGCAGCAAGCCACCGACGCGGTCGTTCTTCTCGAACAGGGTCACGTCGTGACCTGCGCGGGCCAGCTGCTGTGCAGCGGCCATGCCTGCAGGGCCTGCGCCGATCACGGCCACGGTTTTGCCAGTCTTGACTTTGGCAGGACGGGGCGTGACCCAGCCCTCGGCCCAAGCGCGGTCGATGATGGCGTGCTCAATGCTCTTGATGCCCACTGCATCAT
>CANBTZ010000108.1 GCA_947372495.1 Comamonadaceae bacterium
TGGCTATGGCTTGAGCGATAACACCGCCGGAGCAATGAGTTTGTCAGGTGTTTATGGTCGTAATGTAAATATTGTGCACAACGGAACCTCTGGCAACGGCATCACCTTGACCGGGGCTGTCTTACCCTATGGTCTCTACAACAGTGGCACCAATGCCTTGATTTCCATCGGTTCGACAAGCGTCGTTGCCAACTATGGAAGCATTACAGCAACAGGTGGAAGCTCTTATGGTGGTTCCGGCGACAGTACGGTTGTTTTTCGGGCGCGTGACGATATCACCATCAGTACATTTTTTGTCGATAGATCCAGTACTTTTGGGACCGACCCGGGTGGCCTCATGCAGTTGTTGGCTGGGCGTTCGGTGATTCTCAACTCTGAATTGAATACTAAGGGATCTTCGCTCACCATCAGAGCCAATTATTTTGACAATACATCGACTGTCAGCAGCACACGACTGCCTGGTGATGCAGTGATTACCATGGGTGGATCCTATGGAGCTATTCGCCCTATAGGAGGCGATGTCACGATTGCCGTGATGGATGGCACCGGATTGAGCACAACAGATTCGTCGGCCATTACTTCTGGAAATGTCATCTTGCGTGAAATTCCAAATGCAAGGAATCTGACTGTCACCAACAATGGCCCGACGCCTGGTTCCGGGATTGTTGTGGGCGCAGGTGGTTTGGGTATGACCTCGACGGGGGGGACATCTGGCGCAGGACGTACAGGACCAATCACTGGATTGATCAACCTCTCAACCTTCAATGGAGACATCACATTACAGGGCAATATTGCTACAGCAAGTACGGCATCGGGTGCCATTACTTTGATTGCAGGCACAGCCGCATCGGCTCCAACCACGACAGGTGGTGAAATTATTCTTTCCGGTACAGGCACCCGCACCATAACAACGGGTACTGGAGGCAGTGCACTGTTGTTCGCGGGGAGCAGTGCAGGCAGTACGGGTTTGGCTGCTTTGGCGACTCCAGTTGGTACTTTTTATAACGTTGATCCGGCCAATATGCCACCCTCTGGCGTGACGACTGGCATTTATGCGTTGTTCAGGCAGAACACTTTGCCGTTGACGCTGACACTGGACAACACGTCCATGATTTACGGCGATTCATATCCGACACTGCCAACGTTCACGCTGACAGGTGGATCGTTCAATGCGGGTGATTCGATCACGTCCATCGCATGGGGTTCTGCAGCGACAGCGTTCAAAGCGCAAGGCACTTACGCCTACAGCACCGCCAATTTGCTCGCGCCGACATTCAATTGCGCAGCAGCAGGTTGCTCATCCAATTACTCGCTGACGTTTGTCAACGGTTTGACCATTTCGCCCAGACCCATCACTGTTGCGGCGGATGCCAAGTCGATGACCTATGGTGGCACCGTTCCTGCGCTGACCTATCAGATCACATCAGGGAACATGGTCAACGGCGACTTGCTGACGGGTGCTTTAGCCCGTACGGCTGGTACGCATGCTGGCACTTACCCCATCTCCGTAGGAACGCTGGCGGCCAGCAGCAACTATGCCGTGACCTATTCGCCTGCAAGTTTCGTGATTGATCCTGCTGTCTTGACAGTTTCAATGACAAACACTGGCGTGACCAAAACCTATGACGGAACGTATGCGGCGCCCGTTGGATTCACGCCCACGTTCTCTGTTGCAGGGTTGATCACAGGCGATTCAGCCGCAACGATTTTCTACTCGGCAGCAGGTTACAACGATCCGCACGTATTGGCCGCCAATCGAGTCACGGCTTCACCTTTGTCCATCACCAGCATCACAGGCACCAATGGCTCTTTGACCAGCGACTATGTTCTCAGTGCCACCAGTGCTTTTGTGCCAGCCACCATCACACCCGTTGCCGTGACGGTTTCTTCTGCAACGATTGGCGGTAACTTGTCGAAAACCTATGACGGCACGACCACGGCGACTGGCGCCACGGTCTCTGGCACGGTGACTGGCGGCATTGCGGGCGATACCTTGAATCTGAGCACCAATGGCATGACCTTGGCATACAGCAGTCCGCGTGCAGGCTCAAGTGCCATCAGTGCATCTGGCACGCCTGGTTTGGTGATTGCCAGCTCCACAGCTGGCAGCTTGCCGGCCGACTACAGTTACACAGCTCCGACCATTACAGATGCAGTTGGCACGATCACGCCGCAGGCACTGACGATTTCTGCGGCCATTGGCGGCAGCACCAGCAAAACCTATGATGGCACCACTGCGGCGCCTGGAGCCAATGTCACTGGCACAGTGAGTGGTGCCGTCGCAGGCGACAGCATGAGCTTGAACACCAGTGCCGTCACGGTCGCCTATAACAGTGCACACGTGGCCAGTGCCACTACTTTGCGTGCATCCGGTGCACCCAGTTTGAGCATCGGATCGTCGAGCGTCGGTAGCGTGGCATCAGACTACAGCTACACAGTGCCCACCATTGCCGATGTGGCTGGCAGCATCACGCCCAAAGCATTGACAGCAACGGCCAGCATTGGTGGTACGTTGAGAAAAACATATGACGGTTCTGCTGCAGCCCCAGGCGCCAGCATTGTCAGCGCTTTGACGGGGGCCATCGCAGGTGACAACATCACGCTCAACACGGCGGGTATCACGCTTGCATACAACAGCGCGCACGTTGCCGATGCCAACAGTCTGCGTGCTTCTGGGAACCCGGTTTTGGTGATGGGCAGCTCTGCCAGCGGCAGCGTAGCTTCGGACTACAGCTACACAGTGCCCACCATCGCCGATGTGGCTGGCAGCATCATGCCCAAGGTTCTGGTCGCTTCGCTGACCAACACCGACGTCAGCAAGCCATTTGATGGCACCGTGACACCGCCAGTGGGGTTTGCGCCGCAGTTTGCGGTTTCAGGCTTTATTGCAGGTGACTCTGCTGCAAGCGTGTCGGGCAACTCGGCTTACAACAGTGCCGATCCGTTGACAGCCAATGCCGTGGTGGTTTCATCGCTGGCGATTGGGGCCATCACAGGCGCCAATGGATCCAGGTCCACAGACTATGCATTGGACGCCGCTGAAAAGTCTGTCGCGGCCAAAATCATTCAGTTGCCTCCAGCCTTGCCACCTGCGCCGCAATCAACGGCTACGACCACGACCTCTGCCGTCAATTTAAGCCCTGAAACCAGCAAAGACAAAGAGATCGCTGTCGCTACTGCGGCCGTGTCGGCAGTCTCTGCGCAAGCAGTGCCTCAGATCAGCACTGCAGCGGTCCTGAGTTTTGGCTCTGCAGATGTGGGCATGGAGCTGGTGGTGACGCCTGTGGCTTCATCCCTGACGCTTGCTGAGACGTCCACGGCCGATGGAAAGGCCAAGGACGACACCGAAGTCAAAACCAACTCTGTGGGTTTGTTCACCCAGACCGGCACCACGGTGGCTGCAGACGGTGCACTCAGCATCGTGGAGCAGGGGCGCAACATACGCGCTTCTTCGACGACGGCACCACAGACAGCCCCCGCCAATTTGAACCTGACGGGTATGCGTTACGTCAATGTGGACTACAAATTGCCATCGGGTGGCCAAAACCAAATGAGCGTCGGCGTATCGTCTGACGGTGTTTTGGTGGTGAAAGTACCCGCAGCCATGAAGGCCGCATCAGATGACCGCAGTTTGGCGTTGATCGGCATGGCGACAGCCAAAGAACGCCTCGATGTTCAACCCGCGAATGTCAAGGGCGTGGTCATTCAGGTCGAATAAGCCTGTTTCTCAGCCTAAAATCGTTTATAAACTCAACCTTAATCAACCGAGGAACTTCTCCATGAACAAAGCAGAACTGATCGAAGCAATCGTCAAAGAAACCGACATGACCAAAGCCGCCGCAGGCCGCGCTTTGAATGCCGTGCTCGACACCATCGTCAAGACTGTTGCCAAAAAACAAGACGTTCAGCTGATCGGCTTTGGCACATTCAAGGCCACCAAGCGCGCTGCCCGCACCGGCAAAAACCCACGCACCGGCGAAGCTCTGAAAATCGCAGCCGCCACTGTGCCCAAGTTCTCCGCTGGCGCCGCTTTCAAAACAGCCGTCAACAAGAAAAAATAATCGCCATCAGGCTGGTGCCCACGCACCGTGGGCCACCAGCAGCGGGATCACCCCGCCTGCAATGCCGCCAGCAACTCGGTAAAGAGCCGGCCCCTGCGTCGGCTTTCAAAATGCAGGCCAATGAGCGACCCGTTTTGTGCGTTTCGCTTGATTGGTCATCCTTTATGGCGCAAAATGCGCCACAAAGGATACCCACATGTCTTCTCCCTCTTCGTTTTCTTCCGTCAAACTGTCCAACGGTTTGGTCACGCAGGCGCGTGTTGCCGCAGCCCCCATGCGACGGTCTGTAGCCAGTCAGATCGAATATTGGGCCACTTTGGGCCGCATTGCCGAGGCTTCAGGCTTGACCACACTTGAAGTGCGTGAAGCCATCGCGGTGTACGACGCCAGCCAGCAGGCCTCATCCGAACCAGATCCTTTGAGCCGCATTGAAACGGATTTCTTGACAGCCGAAAGTACAGGTCGACTGGCGCAAGCAGTCCGCCAAGCGGTAAATTCCAACCGCAGCTTGGTTGTGCAGGCGGCTTAAGCAACATCTGCTTTGAAACCTGTATTTTTTCTTTTGGCCGGGCCCAATGGCGCAGGCAAATCAACCCTTTACCGTGCATCGGTTTCTGCTGGCTTGCTGCCTGCAAATGCTGAATTTGTGAACGCGGATATCTATGAGGCCCAATTTCTGCAGCAAATCGCAGACCCTCTCAAGCGATCAGAGCAAGCACGCCATTGGGCCGATGCACGGCGTGCGCATTGCCTTTCGCAAGGGCAATCTTTTGTGAGTGAGACGGTTTTTTCGCACCCGTCCAAGCTGGCCTTGATGCATCAAGCGCGTGAAGCAGGGTTTTCTGTTGTGTTGTTGGTGGTGTGTGTCAACGACCCTCGTCAGCTTCTGGAACGGGTGGCGCAGCGCGTGGCCGAGGGCGGTCATTCGGTTCCACCAGAACGAATCCTTGCGCGTTACCCGCGAACAATCAACCACCTTCGGCAGGCAGTGCTTATGGCCGATCTGGCACTGCTGTACGACACCTCGGGCAATGGTCGCAATGGCGTTTCAGGCCCCAAGCTGGTGGCCCGATGGCGAACAGGCCGCTGGTATTGGCAAGTTGCACGTCCACCCGCGTGGGCCAAAGCCATCCGGCCATTGGTTTGAGAGGCGCTTCACCCCGCCTGCAACGCCGCCAGCAACTCGGTCTCGATCTCGATCTGGGCCTTGTTTTGCTGCAAGGCCGCACCGCTGATCAGGAACGTGTCTTCGACGCGTTCGCCCAGTGTGCTGATTTTGGCCAGTTGCAGGCTGATGCCGTGTTTGGCCAGTACCCCGGCGATGCTGTAAAGCAGGCCAATGCGGTCGCTGGCTGACACCGACAACAACCAGTTTTGCGCTTTGTCATCGGGCTTGAGTGTGAGCCGTGGCGTGACCGGGAAGCTTTTCACGCGCCGTGACAGCCGTCCTTTGGTGGGGGCAGGCAGCGGCAAATGTTTTTCAATCGTCTGCTGCAAACCGGACTCGACCATGTTGATCAATTCGCGGTAGTGCTCAGGCAGCGACGCGGTCACGATCTGGAAGGTGTCGAGCGCCCAGCCCGTGCGGGTGGTGTGCACCTTGGCATCCAGAATTGAAAACCCAGCTTGGTCAAAGTGGCCGCAGATGCGGGCAAACAAATCGGGCTGGTCAGGCGTGAACACCAGTACCTGCAGGCCTTCGCCCACGGGCGACAAGCGCGCACGCACCGTGGTTTTGGGCTCAATGCCGCCCACCTGCGCCACCACACGCGACAGTTGCCGTGCGTGCCAAGCGATGTCGTTGGCGTCGTGGCGCATGAAGTAGCTCACGTCCAGCGTGTCCCACAGGGCTTTGTGGCCTTCATGTGGCTGGGCATACAGCGCCAGTTTGACCAGCGCATCGCGTTTGCGGGATTCAACCTCGGCATTGGCGTCGGGCGCACGACCCCCAAGCACACGCAAAGTGAAGCGGTACAGGTCTTCGAGCAGCTTGCCTTTCCAGGCGTTCCACACTTTGGGGCTGGTGCCGCGGATGTCGGCCACCGTGAGCAAATACAGTGCCGTCAAGTTGCGTTCGTTGCCCACGCGCTGTGCAAAACGGGTGATGACTTCGGGGTCGCTCAGGTCTTCTTTCTGGGCAACATGGCTCATCATCAGGTGTTCACCCACCAAAAATTCAATCAGCTGGGCATCGTCTTTGGCCAGGCCGTGTTGACGTGCAAACGTGCGGACTTCGGCGCGGCCCAATTGCGAGTGGTCACCGCCACGCCCCTTGGCGATGTCATGAAACAAGGCTGCCGCGTAAAGAATCCAGGGCTTGTCCCAGCCCACGGCCAGTTGTGAGCAAAACGGGTACTCGTGCGCATGCTCGGCCATGAAAAAGCGCCGCACATTGCGCAGCACCATCAAGATGTGTTGGTCCACCGTGTAGGCATGGAACAGGTCGTGCTGCATCTGCCCCACGATGCGCCGAAACACCCACAGGTAGCGCCCCAGCACCGAGGTCTGGTTCATCAGCCGCATGGCATGCGTGATGCCATAAGGCTGCTGCAGGATCTGCAAAAACGTCTGACGGTTCACCGGGTCGGCCCGAAAGCGGCTGTTCATCAGGCCGCGTGCGTTGTACAAGGCGCGCAACGTGCGGGCCGACAGGCCCTTGACGCCTTGCGTTGCCTGGTACATCAAGAAGGTTTCCAAAATGGCGTGCGGGTTCTTTTCATAAAGGTCGTCGCTCGCAACTTCGATGAACCCTGCCTTTTCAAAGAAACGTTCGTTCAGCGGTCTGAAGCTGCTGAGTGCTTCACCGCGTTCGCTGCGCAGGTGGTCTTCGATGTTGAGCAGCAAAATCTGGTTCAGCTGCGTCACCGCTTTGGCCGCCCAGTAGTACTCGCGCATGAGCTTTTCGCTGGCGCGCAGGGCCAATCGCCCGTCGGGCGTGGTTTCGGCCTGGTAGCCAAAGCTCTCGGCCACCCCGGTTTGCAGATCGAACACCAAGCGGTCTTCGCGCCGCTTAGCCTGCAGGTGCAAGCGGGCACGGATCAGGCTGAGCAAAGCTTCGTTGCGCTTGATCTGCCGCGCTTCCAGCTTGGTGGCCAGGCCTTTGCGGACCAAGGCGTCCCAGTTGTTTCCCAGGCCCGCAGCACGGGCCACCCACAAGATGACTTGCAGGTCGCGCAAGCCGCCGGGTGACTCTTTGCAGTTGGGCTCCAGCGCGTAGGGTGTGTCTTCGAACTTGGTGTGGCGTTGGCGCATTTCCAGCGTCTTGGCCACAAAAAAGGCCTGGGGGTCCATGGCCGCTTGGTACTGATTTTGAAATTCTGCAAACAGTTGGGCATCGCCCGTGATGCGGCGCGACTCGAGCAACGACGTCTGCACCGTGATGTCTTTGGCCGACTCGGACAAGCACTCGCTGAGGGTGCGCACGCTCGAACCAATCTCCAGGCCGCTGTCCCAGCAACTGCCGATGAAAGCTTCAAGCTGCGCTTGCAAGCCTGGCGTGGATTCGGGCGACTGACCATCGGGCAGCAACACCAACACATCCACGTCAGAGGATGGGAACAGTTCGCCGCGCCCAAAACCGCCCACGGCCGCCAAACACAGGTCAGAGGCAAACCCGGCTTTGTTCCAAAGCGCGATCAACAGATCGTCCACCAAGCCCGCTTGCTGCTTGAGGGTGCGCTGTATGCCCCGCGTGCTGGCCCCTGTGGTGCTCAGGGATTGAAGAACAGCCGCCTTGTCGCGGCGGTAAGCGTCGCGCAGGGCGGCAATGTCTTTCATGGGGCGGGCTTCACTTCAGGTAGCGGCTTGGGCAAAAGCCGGAATGGCAGGGCCACCAGCCGACAAGGTCAGCACCTCGTAGCCGGTTTCGGTCACGACCACGGTGTGTTCCCATTGGGCCGACAAGGAGTGGTCTTTGGTCACGATGGTCCAGCCGTCGCCCATCTCTTTGATGTCGCGCTTGCCAGCGTTGATCATGGGCTCGATGGTGAAGATCATGCCGGGCACCAGCTCGGTCAGGGTGCCGGGCTTGCCGTAGTGCAACACCTGCGGCTCTTCGTGAAAGCCCCGGCCAATGCCGTGACCACAGAACTCGCGCACTACTGAAAAACCATGGCCTTCGGCAAACTTTTGAATGGCGTGGCCAATGTCACCCAAATGGGCGCCTGGCTTGACCTGAACAATGCCGTGCCACATGGCTTCGTAGGTGAGGGCGGCCAAACGCTTGGCCGCGATCGATGCGTCGCCCACATGGAACATGCGGCTGGTGTCGCCATGCCAGCCATCCTTGATGGTGGTGATGTCGACATTGAGCGAGTCGCCTTTTTTGAGCGGCTTGTCGTTCGGGATGCCGTGACAGACCTGGTGGTTGATCGAAGTGCAGATCGACTTGGGGTAAGGCTTGTAGCCGCCCGGTGCGTAGTTGAGCGGCGCGGGAATACAGCCTTGCACATCGACCATGTAGTCGTGGCAAAGCTTGTCGATTTCGTTGGTGGTGACGCCCGGCTTGATGAAAGGCTCGATGTAGTCCAGGACTTCGGCGGCCAGGCGACACGCCACGCGCATGCCCTCAATGTCTTCGGCGGTTTTGATGGTGATGGTCATGCTGCTGATTATCCCAGAGGCACTGGAGCCGGTCGGAATGCAGGGTTTCCCCGGCTAAAATACCGCCTTCGCCGGGCAGCCCCAGTCAGCGGCCCCGGCACATCGGTTCTTCGTCTCTTTACAAGGCCACCCCGTGTCCCTGCACATCACGACTTTTGAAGGCGCCAACGCCCTCAGCGACTTTCGCATTGCCCAACTTTTGCCACGTTTGGCAGCCATTTCGCCACAAATTCAGGGCATAG
>CANBTZ010000109.1 GCA_947372495.1 Comamonadaceae bacterium
GCCATCCTGGATGACGAGGTGGTGGGCGAGCAGGCGCGCAAGGTCTATGCCGATGGCCAGGCCATGCTGCAAAAAATCATCGACGGCCGCTGGGTCACGGCCAATGCGGTGATGGGCCTGTACCCCGCCAACAGCGTGAATGACGACGACATCGCGCTCTACACCGACGAGTCGCGCAGCCAAGTCGCCATGACTTGGCGCGGCCTGCGTCAGCAGACCGAGAAACACATGATCGATGGCGTGATGCGCCCGAGCCGTTGCCTGGCCGACTTCGTCGCGCCGCAAGGCACAGCGCCAGACCATGTGGGCGTGTTCGCCGTCACCGCAGGCATTGGTGCCGACAAACGCGCCGCCGCTTTTGAAGCCGCGCACGACGACTACAGCGCCATCATGCTCAAGTCACTGGCCGACCGCCTGGCCGAAGCGCTGGCCGAATGCCTGCACAAAAAAGTGCGCACCGACCTGTGGGGTTACGCCGCTGGCGAAGCGCTGAGCAACGAAGAGTTGATTGCCGAAAAGTACCAGGGTATCCGCCCCGCGCCCGGCTACCCCGCCTGTCCCGACCACAGCGCCAAACAAGCGATGTTTGACTTGCTGCAATGCCAAGACATTGGCATGGGCCTGACCGAGAGCCTGGCCATGACGCCTGCGGCCAGTGTGAGCGGTTTCTATATTGCGCACCCCGAGGCGCAGTATTTCAACGTCGGCAAAGTCGGTGACGACCAAGTGCAAGATTTGGCCAAGCGCAGTGGGGTCGAGGTGAAAGACCTGCAGCGCTTATTGGCTCCGAATCTTTGAGTGTCACCAGCGCAGCAGGCGGCTGCCCAGCAGTGCCCCCAGCATGCTCACGGCCACCACGCCACCGCCATACCAGGCGGTGAAGAAGGCCAAGGCCGTTTCTGTGCAGTGCAACGAATAAAAGCCGGCCGCCACGCTGCTGGCCATGGCCCCTGCTGCGGCACCCGCCAGTGTTGGGCGGGTCGGCGCCAGTTGGCGCAAAGCCCACAGCAGTGCGCCGAGCACCGGCAATGACAGCGCCAGGATGCTCAGCGCGCAGGTCTGCCAAGAGCTGCCCATCCACAGGGCCAGGCGGCTGTCGGGGCTGGTCTGCAGTGACTGCACCAGACCGAGGCTGCCCATGGCCAGCAGGGCAAGCGCCAGACCCCAGAACGTGAACCCCACACCCATGCCCGGGCGCGACAAGCGCAGCAGGCCACGGGCACTGAATACGGCCAGCGCCAACAGCCACAGCATCTTGGTGGCAAAAGCCGGGTGGGTGGCCATCGTGCCCATGTCCGGGTTCAGGCCCCAGAACACCAGCAGCGATGCCCCGCTCACCAGCGCCGAGCCGAGCAGTGCCCGGCTCAGTTGCTGGCGCACCGGGGGCGCCGCAGGCATCGGGTCTTGAGCCAGCAGGCCGATCAGGTCTTGTGTTTTCATTTTTGGACTCCCCATTTGGCCATCAGGGTTTTCAGGCCCCGGTGGACATTGACTTTGACTGACGCTTCGCTTTGACCGGTCAGCTGTGCGGTTTCGGTGATCGACAGGCCTTGCAGTCGCGTGTGTTCGATGGCGGCGCGTTGTTTTGGCGGCAGGTCGGCCAGCACCTGTGTCAGATCGCGCTGGGCGTCGCTCGCTTCGGTGTCGCCGTCCACCGCCAGGGACTCGGCCCAATCGTCGATGTCGTCGTGCAATTTTTCACGGCGGCCATGGGCATGCAAGTGGTCCACCCACTTGTAGCGTGCAATCGCAAATACCCAGGCGGTGAGCGGCTGATCACTTTGGTAGGTGTGGCGCTTTAGATGGATGGCCATCAGGGTTTCTTGCACAAGGTCTTCGACGTCGCTGGGCTGGGACTGCAGGCGCTTTCTGAGAAAGCCGCGTACATAAGCGCTCAGCAGCGTTAGCACACGCTCATAGCAGGCGCTGTCGCCTTGCAGTGATTGCATCCACAAGGCGTGCAGCTGGGCTTCGATGGTGTGGATGCTTTCGCTCATGCCAAGAGTTCGTGCGTTGGATTGAGAAAGTTACTGACAGAAAAAAGAAAAAACAACATTTTTTATGTAACTTTTGGACAGGTTGTAGCGGATTACACCATGACCACGGTGAACAAGCACCCTCAGGTGCAGCGTCAGCGGGGCCAATTCAACCACCGATATTTCAGGAGAATTTCCATGAACAAGCAACAACTTTTGACCATCGCTTTGGGCTCTGCATTTGCAGCCATTGCTGCTTTGCCCGCACATGCCGAAGGCAGTCCTTTTATGGCTAAAACATTAGGTAAGGGCTACCAGATTGCTCAGGCTGACATGAAAGCCAAAGACGAAAAAATGGATAAAAAGATGGACGAAAAAATGGACAAAAAGAAAGACGGCAAGTGCGGCGAAGCCAAATGCGGTGCTGACAAGAAAGCCAAAGAAGCCAGCTGCGGTGCCGACAAGAAGAAAGACGCCACTTGCGGCGCCAAAAAGTCTTGATCCCAGCTTGACCCGGTCACTGCAGGCCTGCGCGCACACTGCGCGCATGGCCTTCAGGACCCCACCCCCCCCCAAAGCCATGACCTTGAACAACGCCTCCCCCACCTGCGCGGGTCTGGGTTTTCGGCGCGAGTTGATCCCTGCGCTACAGCAGGCGGTGCCGTCTGATATCCAGTTTTTTGAAGTCGCTCCTGAAAACTGGGCCGGCATGGGCGGTCGTTCGGCCCATGCGCTGCGGGCCTTCACCGAGCGTTACCCGTTTGTGTGCCATGGACTCTCGCTCTCCTTGGGCGGTCCAGGCCCTTTGGATGAAGTCTTGCTGCGGCGCACCCGTGACTTCATGCGCATGCACGGGATGACGCTGTTCACCGAACACCTGTCCTGGTGTGCGGATGACAGCCACTTGTATGACCTCTTGCCCATCCCCATGACCGAAGAGTCGGTGCGCTGGACGGCCGAGCGCATTGGCCGAGCGCAAGACATTTTGGGCATGCGCATCGGTGTTGAAAACGCATCGACCTATATTGCCCCCCCTGGCGCCGACATGAGCGAGCCCGAATTCATCCGCGCCGTGGTGGAGCGCGCGGATTGCCTGCTGCACTTGGATGTGAACAACATCCATGTCAACAGTTGCAACTTTGGATTTGATCCCCACACGTATTTGCAACAGTTGCCACTGGAGCGCATCTGCTATGTGCATGTGGCCGGTCATTGGGTCGAGGACGATGGCATGGTGGTGGACACCCACGGCAGTGACGTGATCGAGCCAGTCTGGCAATTGCTGCGCGGGGCATATGCCCGCATCGGTCGCACAGTGCCCACATGCCTGGAGCGTGATTTCAACATCCCCGATTTGCACACCCTCACGCAAGAGGTGGCGCAGGTGGCGGGCTTGCAGCAAGAAGCGCATGACGCGCAGCGGTTTGCAGACAGGCGGGTGGCCTGATGCTGGCGTTTCAACAGTTCCAACACGATTTGGCGCGGCACCTGCGCGACCCACACCACACGCGCCGCCCTGCAGGCGTGCCTGCGCGCCGCATGGCGGTGTACAAGGAGCTGCTGTTCAACAACATTTGCGGTTTTGTGGACAGCTGCTTTCCGGTGTGCCGCCAGTTGCTGGGTGACGACCGTTGGCGCAGCTTGTGCCGCACCTTTTACCGCGACTGGCCTTTGCACACACCTTGGTTTCGCGAGATTCCACGCGAGTTTGTGCGCTACCTCGATGAAGCCCACATTGCCCAGCCTCTGCCGCGCTGGCTGGCCGATTTGGCGCGGTACGAATGGGCCGAGTTGGCGGTGGATGTGATGGATGTCGCGGCCCCCGCACACGACGCGCAAGGTGATTTGATGGCCTGTGCTGTGGTGCTCAACCCAGCACGCATCGACGTGGCCAGTCTCTGGCCCGTGCACCGCATCGGCCCGACCTGGCGACCGCGTCAGCCGGAGCCCACTTTCCTGGTGGTGTTTCGCGATGCACAGCACGAGGTGCAATTTTCTGAAATCAATGCCGTCACGGCCCGTGTGTTGGTCCTGCTGGACGAAAACCGCACGGGTCGGCAGGTGTTCGAACAACTGGCCCGCGAGATGGCTCGCTCCGATCTACAAGCCTTGATGGGCTTGGGTCAACAACTCCTCACCAGCCTGCGAGAGCAAGGCCTCATTTTAGGAACTCAGTCATGAACCAGCCACTGCACATCGCCCGCCAGGGTTTGAACGCATTCGACCAGGTGGGGCTTTGGATTGGCTTGCTCAGTCTGCGCCTATTGCTGGCCTGGGAGTTTGGCGAAGCCGGTCTCGAAAAGCTGCATGGCAGCAATTGGTTTGCTGACATTCAGGACCAGTTTCCCTGGCCATTCCAACTGATCCCGCCAGACATCAATTGGTCGCTGGCGACGGGGTTCGAGGTGGTGGGCGCCGTGGCCTTGGTCATCGGCCTGGGCACGCGTTTTTTCTCAGCTTCGCTGATCGTGCTCACTTGGGTGGCCATGTTCAGTGTGCATTGGCCTGAATCGTGGGCGACCTTGGGGGAGCTGCTGCAAGGTTATGCACTGACGGACAAAGGGCATGGCAATTTCAAATTGCCTGTGATGTACATCGCCATGCTGCTGCCCTTGGTGTGGATGGGACCCGGGCGCTTGTCGTTGGATGCGCTGGTCCGCAAGCGACAGTTTTGTTGTGCCTGAAAGTGGATGTTTCACTTTCAGGTGTGAGGGGGTTGAAAGACCCAAGAGAGGCAAGGCAAATTTGCGCCTTGATGTGTAAATCAAAAGGAGATCAATATGAAATTCAAAAAATGGGTATTCCCTGCATGCGTTGCTGCGGCGTTGACTGCCTGCGGCGGTCATGGTGGGCCATCACTCAATGTCCAGATGGTTGGACTGGAAAACCTGGGTGCAACATCGGTGTATGAGGGCTGGCTGCTGGTAAACGGCACGCCAAAGAGTGCTGGACGCTTCACGGTCAATGACCAAGGCGTGATGAGTCAGAACAGTTTTCCAGTTTCAGACGCAGATTTGGTCGCTGCAACAGCGTATGTTTTGACAATTGAACCTCAAAATGACACCGATCCCGGACCAACCAAGACGCATTTGCTGGCTGGTGATTTTGATGCAGCGCGTACGCAAGCCAATTTGAATGTTGCGCATGCGGCCGCTTTGGGTACTGACTTCTCAAGCGCAACAGGGAAATTCTTTTTAGCCACACCCACCAACGGTGCGTCAACCGCTGACCAGGGCATCTGGTGGATCGATGCCAGCTCAGGCAAGGCTCAGGCAGGACTGACTTTGCCAACCTTGCCCGCGGGATGGGTTTACGAGGGATGGGTGGTGGTGGATGGAAAACCCAGCAGCACCGGGCGATTCACCAGTGTGACGGGTGCGGACAGTGACGGCGGTGGCGCTGCAGCAGGCACAGCCGCTGCAGCCCCACCATTCCCGGGACAAGACTTCATCAATCCCGCTAAAAAGCTGCCCGGTGGCATGGCTGTGATTTCGATTGAGCCAGAGCAAGACAACAGCCCAGCACCATTTTTGTTGAAGCCCTTGTTGACCAACCCGATCCTCAGCGGTACTGGCCCGTCCAACGCGCAGACGATGGTCAATCAGGCCAGCAAGGTCAATCCAAAAGGAACAGTCAGTATCGTGCGCTGACAAACCCTTTCAAAAAGGCGACCCATGGGTCGCCTTTTTGGTGTCTGAACTGGCCCGGTCTGTAACTTTCAAGAGGCTGATTCGAATTGATGTTGACCGGCGTTCTGAGGTCAGACAGCCTCCAATCGCAGACCGGTGAGCTCAAAACAAGGAATAACCATGACCCAAACTACCGCCCCCAAAATTTTCGCGCTTTTGACCCTGATCTTGGGTGTTTGGATAGCCCCGGCGCATGCACTGGACATCGTTCCGTACAGCGCCCAGATCTTGGCGCAAAAGCAAAAAGCAGGAGAAGCCGTGAGTCTGCACTTTCATGCCAAGTGGTGCCCTACTTGTCTCGTGCAAGAAAAAGTTTTCAACACCTTCAAAGGCGATGCGACTGTGCCAGGCACTTTGCTGGTGGTCGACTATGACCAAGAGCGTGAACTCAAGCGTGAGATGGGCATCCGTTCGCAATCGACTCTGATCGTTTTCAAGGGGCAAGAGCAAAAGCACCGATCAGGTGGCGTGATTGACCTACAGGCACTCAAGACGGCTTTGCTGTCTGCCCAGTGATCCGATACCCAACAACTGGAGCACCGCATGGATCTGGCCATCAGTCACCTGGGTTTGAGCTTGCTGGCCGGCAGCTTGACCACCCTTTCGCCTTGCGTATTCCCCATCTTGCCGATGGTCTTGGGTGGGGCCGCGCAGGGCAATCGCCTGGCCCCTTTAGCGATGGGCTTGGGCATGGCCTTGTCGTTTGCGGGCATAGGGGTTGTGGTCGGCGCTTTCGGGCCGGTGATTGGCCTGGATGGTGACCATGTGCGCCTGTTCGGTGCTGCGCTGCTGATGGCTTTGGGAGGGGTGATGTGGGTGCCGACACTCAACGAACGTTTCACGCAATGGATGATGCCGCTGGCCAGTGGGGCCAATAGCCTGTCCTCGCGCCTGCACGGGGATACTTTGTGGGGAGCACTGCTCTTGGGCGCGGTATTGGGGCTGGTTTGGAGTCCTTGCTCGGGCCCCTTGTTGGCATCGGCCCTGACCTTGGTGGCCAGCGAAGGTGGTTCGCTGCGTGGGGGAATTGTGTTGGGGTTGTTCGGTCTGGGCGCGGCATTGCCCTTGGTGGCAGTGGCGTATGTTTCGCGTCGTGGTTTTCAGGCGGTGCGTGACAAAGTGCTGGCGCATGGCGACAGCGTCAAGAAAGTGTTTGGCGGTTTGATCTTCTTGGCGGGCTTGGCCATTGCCTCGGGTGCTGACAAATGGCTTGAGACCCAGATCGTGCCGCTTTTGCCCGATGCGTGGTTGCGTGCTACCAGTTTGTTTTGAAGGCGCAAAATTTTGAAACTTTCTCAACGTATTGCGGTCCTGATGTTGCTCGGCGTCTCCAGCGCGGCATGGGCCCAAGCCTGCAGCAGCTCATCGGCTGAGCGTGCCTTGGTGGTGGTCGAGCTGTACACCTCGCAAGGCTGTAGCTCATGTCCTCCTGCTGACCGTTGGCTTTCTTCATTGCAAGCCCGTGAGGATGTTTTGGCCCTGTCTTTTCATGTCAACTACTGGAACCATTTGGGCTGGAAAGATCCGTTTGCGACGGTTCAAACCACCCAGCGACAGGTGCTCTTGAAAAATGTGTTGGCGGGCGATTATGTTTATACCCCTCAAGTCACCATCAACGGCTTTGAAGAAAAAGCTTGGTCGCAGAAGAAGATTCACACGCTGTTGCCACTGAAGGTACGAGACGCACCCGCCTTGAAAGTGCAGCGCCAAGGCGACGTCATCACCGCCCATGTGAGCGCCAGCGCGGCGAGCGCGCAAGCGCGTTGGGCGGGCTATTGGGTGGTTTTGCAAGATGGTCAAAATACCCAAGTCGGTGCAGGTGAAAACGCGGGGCGCCAACTGCGTAACGATCACGTTGTGGTTCATTACGAACCTGTGCCCGCATGGGCGTCGGCGCATGCTGAAAATTTCAAATTGAGCGCAGTTCCTGTTCGAGGCCAACGGGTTGCATTTGTCCTTACACAAGACAACGGTATTGTCCCGGTGCAGGCGGTGTTGCTGGCCTGCCCGAACCAGAGCTAAGCAAGCTGCGTCAGTTAAGGTGGTTTGACATGCGCAGGGCACGCGATTGCGCTGTCCACAATGCGCCCACGCCCAGCACGCTCGCGCCAAGCATCCACCACAGGCCGTAGGTGTAGCCCTCGGTGGGGGACCACAGCACACCCAGCATCAGCGGTGCTGCCGCACGGGCCAGCGCCACGGGCATGCCCAGCACGCCGTTGAGTTGCCCCACATGCGCAGCGCTCACGTACTGCGCCATGGCGGTGCCTTTGACGATGGTGTTGAGTCCATTGCCCAAACCAAAGAGCACCACAAACACCAGCGCGGCCCAAGGCGTGACGCCGCCCAGCACCAGGGCCAGCAGCCCCATGGGGATCAGGCTGGGAATCCAGCGGTTGGCGGTGTGCACATTCCAGTGCCGCTCGAACACGAACAGCACGAATCGGCCAATGACTTGGATCACCCCGATGGCCGCAGGAATGGCCACCACCCAAGCGGGTGAAAGGCCCGCTTCCTGCAGCAGGTTGATCATGTGCGCAGGCAGGGCCGAGGTGACCGACATCATCAGCACCATGAACAGGGCCAGCAGCCAGAAGGGCGCTTTCAGATATTGCCGCACCGAACGCTGGGCCAGTGGTGTGGCGTGGTGGTGTTGGTTTGGCGCGGCGCCTTGCAGCAGCCAGGCGTGCAGTGGGGCGCACAGCAGCAGCTGAATCGCCGCCAGCGCCCACAATGCACGGCGCCAGCCCCACAGCTCAATCCACCAGCTCGACAGCGGAATGAACACCGTGCTGGCCAAGCCGCCCAAAAAGGTCAGGGTGATGATGGCACGGCGAAAGTCTTGCGGAAATCTGCGCGTGACCACCGCAAAGGCGGGCGTGTACAGCGTGGCGGCCAGCCCCAGGCCCAGCCAGAGCCAAACGGCATAAAACCCCCATAGCGAGGAGATGAAGCTGTGCGCCAACAAGCCCGTGCCCACCCACACCGAGCCCAGCGCCATGACGGCGCGCTCGTGCCCCCGGTCGATCCAGCGGCCCACCAGCCAAGCCCCTGCGCCTTCGGCCAGCAGCGCCAGGCTGAAGGCCACGGAAGACCGGGCGCGCGTCATGCCCAGCTCGGCTTCGAGCGGGGTGACCAACAAAGAGAAGGTGTAAAAAACGCTGCCCCAGGTGATGAGTTGGGGCAGAGAGAGCCAGCCGCTGAAAGCGCCCAGACGGTGAACGG
>CANBTZ010000110.1 GCA_947372495.1 Comamonadaceae bacterium
TTGCACGGCGTTGAGTTCGTCCACGATTTTCTTCTCGTTTTCGGTCAACACTTTGGCCAAAGGCGCGAACTGGGCAGCCAGCGCCGCGTCTTCGGTTTGCGCCGCCAGTTCTTGAGCCCAGTACATGGCCAGATAAAACTGGCTGCCACGGTTGTCAAGCTGACCGGTTTTGGGCGAGGGGTTCTTGTTGTTGTCCAGCAGTTTGCCGGTGGCGGCATCCAGCGTGGCAGACAGGACCTTGGCTTTGGTGTTGCCAGTTTTCAGACCCAGGTCTTCGAGCGACACGGCCAGTGCCAGGAATTCGCCCAGCGAGTCCCAGCGCAGGTGGTTTTCTTCGACCAGCTGCTGCACATGCTTGGGCGCAGAGCCGCCAGCACCGGTTTCGTACATGCCGCCGCCCGCCATCAGCGGCACAACCGACAGCATCTTGGCCGAGGTGCCCAGCTCCATGATGGGGAACAGGTCGGTCAGGTAGTCGCGCAAAATGTTGCCGGTGGCGCTGATGGTGTCCAGACCGCGCACGACGCGCTCGAGGGTGTAGCGCATGGCACGCACCTGGCTCATGATCTGGATGTCCAGACCGGCGGTGTTGTGCTCGTGCAGGTACATCTTGACCTTGGTGATCAGTTGGGCTTCGTGTGGGCGGTACTGGTCGAGCCAGAACACCACGGGCATGCCGGAGTTGCGGGCACGCGTGACGGCCAGTTTGACCCAGTCGCGGATCGCAGCGTCCTTGACCTGGCACATGCGCCAAATGTCGCCTGCTTCCACGTTTTCGCTCAGCAGCACCTCACCTGTGTTCAGGTCGGTGATGTTGGCCACGCCGTCTTCGGAAATTTCAAAAGTCTTGTCGTGCGAGCCGTATTCTTCGGCTTGCTGGGCCATCAGGCCCACGTTGGGCACGGTGCCCATGGTCTTGGGGTCGAACGCGCCGTGCCACTTGCAGAAGTTGATCATCTCCTGGTAGATGCGTGCAAAAGTCGACTCTGGCATCACGGCCTTGACGTCTTTGAGGCGGCCGTCAGCCCCCCACATCTTGCCGCCGTTGCGGATCATGGCGGGCATGGAGGCGTCCACGATCACATCGTTGGGCGAGTGGAAGTTGGTGATGCCCTTGGCCGAGTCCACCATGGCCAGCTCGGGGCGGTGCTCATGGCAGGCGTGCAGGTCACGCTTGATTTCGTCTTGCTTGGACTGCGGCAAGGTGGTGATCTTGTTGTACAGATCGGCCATGCCGTTGTTGACGTTGACGCCCAGTTCTTTGAACAAGGCTTCGTGCTTTTCAAACGCTTCTTTGTAGAAGATCTTGACGCAATGACCGAACACGATGGGGTGTGAGACCTTCATCATGGTGGCCTTGACGTGCAGCGAGAACATGACGCCGGTCTTGTGTGCGTCTTCGATTTCTTTTTCGTAGAAAGCTTCGAGGGCTTTCTTGCTCATGAACATGCTGTCGATCACTTCACGGTCCAGCAATGCGACTTTGGGTTTGAGGATGATGGCCTTGCCGCTCTTGGTGATCAGCTCCATCTTCACGTCACGGGCGCGGTCCAGGGTGATGGACTTTTCGCCGTGGTAGAAGTCGCCGCTGTGCATGTGCGAGACGTGCGAACGCGAGGCTTGGCTCCACTCGGCCATGCTGTGGGGGTTTTTGCGGGCGAACTCTTTGACGGCGCGGGGTGCGCGGCGGTCCGAGTTGCCTTCGCGCAGCACAGGGTTCACGGCCGAACCGGTGCACTTGGAATAGCGGGCCTTGAGGGCTTTTTCTTCGTCGGTGGTGGGGTTCTCGGGGTAGTCGGGCAGCGCGTAGCCTTTGGACTGAAGCTCTTTGATGGCGGAGACCAGCTGGCCCACCGAGGCGCTGATGTTGGGCAGCTTGATGATGTTGGCTTCGGGCTTGAGGGTCAGCTTGCCAAGTTCTGCCAGGTTGTTGGGCGCGCGTTGATCAGCGGGCAACAGGTCAGAGAACTCTCCCAAAATGCGAGCGGCCACAGAGATATCGCTCTCAGCGACTTCAATGCCAGCAGGGGCGGTGAATGTGCGGATGATGGGCAAAAACGAGGCCGTTGCCAGCAAGGGGGCTTCGTCGGTGAGGGTGTAAATGATCTTGGATTTGTCTGCAGCCATGGGGCGTCCTCGTTCTTGTGGTGAAAAGACATTTCAGAAGCTGCAATCTTAAACGAGCTTCCAGGCAGATTACTGACAGCCAAGCAGGTGTCGGTCCCAGCTTTGCAGCGCAAAGTCGCTTGTGGTGATGCAGGTCAACCCACTGTGCTGAGGCTGAGCCCACTTTTTGTGGGAAAATCAACGCTCTTTGGCCCACACAAGAGCCAAGAAAGGCGAAGCGGGTGATGACACCGCGAACTTCGAACTGTGGGTTGGACCTCGGATGGCCCGCAGTTCGGGACGGCCTTTCTTCTTCCTTTTGGCGCGGTTATGACCGCGCTTTTTACTTTTGAATTCCATGGTACAGATCACTCTTCCCGACGGTTCCTTGCGTGAGTTTCCCGGTCCCGTGACGGTGGCCGACGTGGCTGCCTCGATTGGTGCAGGCTTGGCCAAAGCGGCTTTGGGCGGCAAGGTCGATGGCACGCTGGTCGACACCAGCTTTCGCATCGACGCCAGTGCCAAGCTGGCCATCGTGACGGCGAAGGACCCTGAAGGCCTGGAGTTGATCCGCCATTCGACGGCCCACTTGTTGGCCTACGCCGTCAAGGAGCTGTTCCCTGAAGCGCAAGTCACCATCGGTCCAGTGATCGACAACGGTTTTTATTACGACTTCTCGTACAGCCGTCCGTTCACGCCTGATGATTTGGTCACCATCGAAAAACGCATGGGCGAATTGGTGGCCAAAGACGAGCCCGTCGTGCGCCGCGTGCTGCCCCGTGACGAGGCCGTGGCTTATTTCAAAGGCCTGGGTGAGCATTACAAAGCCGAAATCATCGCCTCCATTCCGGCCGATCAAGCCGTCAGTCTGTACCGTGAGGGCAACTTCGAAGATCTGTGCCGCGGTCCCCACGTGCCCAGCACCGGCAAGCTCAAGCACTTCAAACTGATGAAGGTCGCGGGTGCCTACTGGCGTGGCGACAGTAAAAACGAAATGCTTCAGCGTGTGTACGGCACCGCTTGGGCCAGCAAAGAAGACCTGCAGCAGTATTTGTTGCGCTTGGAAGAGGCCGAAAAACGCGACCACCGCAAGCTCGGCCGCGAGCTGGACCTGTTCCATATCGACGACCACGCGCCTGGGTTGGTTTTCTGGCATCCCAAAGGTTGGACCGTCTGGCAGAAGGTGGAGCAGTACATGCGCCAGGTCTACCGCGACAGTGGTTTCCACGAAGTCAAAGGCCCACAGATCATCGACAAAAGCCTGTGGGAAAAAACCGGTCACTGGGACAAGTACCGTGAAAACATGTTCACGACCGAGTCTGAAAAGCGTGAATACGCCTTGAAGCCAATGAACTGTCCGGGGCACATCCTGATCTTCAAGCAGGGCATCAAGAGCTACCGTGATCTGCCTTTGCGTTACGGCGAATTCGGGCAATGCCACCGCAACGAGCCTTCGGGCGGTCTGCACGGCATCATGCGTGTGCGCGGCTTCACGCAGGACGATGGCCATATTTTCTGCACCGAAAATCAAATCCTGCCTGAGTGCGACACCTTCACCCAGGTGCTGAAAAAGGTCTATGCCGACTTTGGTTTCACCAACATCCTCTACAAAGTTTCGACCCGCCCGGCTGCCCGCATCGGCTCGGACGAACTCTGGGACAAGGCCGAGAAGGCCTTGATGGACAGCTTGCGCCATTCGGGTTGCGAGTTTGTGATCTCCGAAGGCGACGGCGCTTTCTATGGCCCCAAGATCGAATACACGCTCAAGGACGCCATTGGGCGTGAATGGCAGTGCGGCACGATCCAGGTGGACTTCAACCTGTCAGAGCGCCTGGACGCCGAGTACACCGCTGAAGATGGCAGCCGCCAGCGTCCAGTGATCTTGCACCGCGCCATCGTGGGCAGTTTGGAGCGATTCATCGGCATTTTGATCGAGCAACACGCCGGGGCTTTGCCCACATGGCTGGCGCCAGAGCAGGTGTCCGTGCTCAATATCACCGATGCCCAGTCCGATTACTGTCGTGAAATCGCCTCAAAACTGCAAAAAGCACTGCCAAATCAAGACCTTAGGGTCAATTTGGACCTGCGCAACGAGAAAATCACGTATAAAATACGTGAGCATTCGTTGCAAAAGCTGCCCTACATCCTTGTCGCAGGCGACAAAGAAAAGGCAGCAGGTACCGTCGCAGTGCGCGCCCGAGGCAACAAAGACCTCGGTGTGATGTCGATCGATGCGTTCATTGAACTCATCGCTGCCGACATCGCTTCTAAAGCTTGAAGGTGATTTTCGCCACATGCTTTGGCCCGTGGGCACAAAGACGGTTTGGCTGCATGTTGCAGTTATTTCCCTTGAAGGATTGAGTCATCGCTACCGAATTTCGTGATCGTCGCCAACGCGAAGAACGCAAACACCGTTTGAACCGTGAAATCATGGCCCCTGAGGTCCGTGTTTCCGGACCTGAAAACGAGCCATTGGGCATCTTGTCACTCGCAGAAGCCCTGCGCATGGCAGGTGAGTTGGATGTGGACCTGGTTGAAATTGCCGCCACGGCCAACCCACCGGTTTGCCGTTTGATGGACTACGGCAAGTTCAAGTACCAAGAGCAAAAGCGTGCGGCGGAAGCCAAAGCCAAGCAAACGGTCATTGACATCAAGGAAGTCAAATTCCGCCCCGGTACCGACGATGGTGACTACAACATCAAGATGCGCAACATCCGCCGCTTTTTGGCAGATGGCGACAAGTGCAAGATCACCTTGCGTTTTCGTGGCCGCGAGATCACGCACCAAGAATTGGGCATGGCCTTGCTGAACCGAATTCGCGACGAACTGGCTGATCTGATCATCGTCGAGCAGTTTCCCAAGCTCGAAGGTCGTCAGATGATCATGATGATCGCGCCAGGTCGCAAAAAGCCCGCTGGCAAGGCTGCAGATGCTGCAGCCCCGGCCGACCAAGCGGGTTGAAGCGTTTGACCTGCCTTCGGGTGGGTCGAATCAAAAGCTGCCTTCGGGTGGCTTTTGTAAAAGTGGCTCGGGGCCATCAAGGCTGCAAAGATTTTGCAGACGCCTCACGAGCACAAATAAAGGAGCATTCAAATGCCCAAGATGAAGACCAAAAGCAGTGCTAAAAAGCGCTTCCGCGTTCGTCCAGGTGGAACCGTTAAACGCGGCCAAGCCTTCAAACGTCACATCCTGACCAAGAAGACCACCAAAAACAAGCGCCACCTTCGCGGTGCAGTGGCTGTGCATGAGACCAATATGGGTCACATCGCGCAAATGCTGCCCATGGCTGGCCTGTAATTACTGACGAACAAGGAGAAGAAATATGCCTCGCGTTAAACGTGGTGTAACGGCACGCGCCCGTCACAAGAAAGTCCTGGCCCTTGCAAAAGGTTTCCGCGGTCGCCGCGGCAATGTCTTCCGCATCGCCAAACAGGCGGTGATGAAGGCTGGCCAATACGCCTACCGTGACCGCCGCACCAAAAAGCGTGTGTTCCGTCAGTTGTGGATTGCCCGTATCAACGCCGCTGCGCGTGAATGCGGTCTGACCTACAGCCAGTTCGCCAACGGCCTGAAGAAGGCTGCCATCGAAATCGACCGTAAGATGCTGGCGGACATCGCCGTGCACGACAAGGCCGCTTTTGCTGGCATCGTGAACCAAGTCAAAGCCAAATTGGCCGCAGCTTGAGTCCATGAGTGACATGGGCCTTTGGGCCCATGGCACGCACTCGATCAAAGGGATTGAGGCTCACAAAAGCTTCAATCCCTTTTTTATTCCCCCACTCACAGATCACCCACCGATCTCCCACACCATGAACGAGCTGGACACCCTGGTCGAATCCGCACGCCAGAGTTTTGCGCAGGCACTGACACCTGCTGACCTCGAAAACGCCAAAGCCCTGTATTTGGGCAAAGCCGGTCGCATCACCGAGCTGATGAAGGGCATGGCCGCTCTGAGCGTGGAAGACAAAAAAACCCGCGGTGCGGCCATCAACCTCGCCAAGCAAGCGATCGAGGCGGCGTTGAACGACCGCCGCCAGGCCCTGGCCGACGCCGAGTTGCAAGCCCAGCTCAAGGCCGAGGCGCTCGATGTGACCTTGCCGGGCCGCAGCGCCAACGTCGGCGGTCTGCATCCCGTCTCGCTCACGCTCGAACGCGTGGAGCAAATTTTTGGCTCCATGGGCTTTGAAGTCGCTCAGGGCCCCGAGATCGAGACCGACTGGTTCAACTTCACCGCGCTCAACACGCCCGAAGACCACCCAGCCCGCTCCATGCACGACACCTTCTATGTCGAAGGCGGTCATTTGCTGCGCACGCACACGAGCCCCATGCAGATCCGCCATGCGGTGCAGCACGTCAAGCGCTACAAGAACCAACTCGACGCTGGCCAAGGCATGCCCGAGATCCGCGTCATCGCGCCAGGCCGCACTTACCGTGTGGACAGCGACGCCACGCACTCACCGATGTTTCACCAGTGCGAAGGCCTGTGGATCGGTGAGAACGTGAGCTTCAAGGACCTGAAAGTCGTCGTCACCGATTTTTGCCGCACCTTCTTTTAAAGCGATGATCTGGTGCTGCGTTTCCGCCCCAGCTTCTTCCCCTTCACCGAGCCCAGCGCCGAGATCGACATCCAGTTCCAAGCAGGCCCTCTGGCGGGTCGCTGGCTCGAAGTCGGTGGCTCCGGTCAAGTGCACCCGAACGTGGTGCGCAACATGGGCTTGGACCCTGAACGCTTCATCGGTTTTGCCTTCGGCATGGGCATGGACCGTTTCACCATGCTGCGCTACGGTGTGAACGACCTGCGCCTGTTCTTTGACGGCGATGTGCGCTTCCTGAGCCAGTTCCAGTAATTCCCTCCCAAGTCCGATACACGAGACACGAGTCATGCAATTTCCCGAATCTTGGTTGCGCGAGTTCTGCAACCCGTCCCTGACGACCCAGCAGCTGGCCGACACCCTGACCATGGCCGGTCTCGAAGTGGAAGAGCTCGAGCCCGTGGCCCCACCGTTCACCAAGATCGTGGTTGGTGAAATCAAGGAAGCCGTGCAACACCCCAATGCCGACCGCCTGCGCGTGTGCCAAGTGGACGTGGGGCAAGGCAGTCTTCTGAACATTGTGTGTGGCGCGCCCAACGCCCGCGTGGGCATTCGCGTGCCTTGCGCCATGGTGGGGGCCGAGTTGCCCCCAGGTGAAGACGGCAAGCCTTTCGTGATCAAGGTCGGCAAGCTGCGTGGTGTCGAAAGCCAGGGCATGCTGTGCTCGGCCAAAGAGTTGCAGATTGCCGACGACCATGGCGGTCTGTTGGAATTGCCCGCAAACGCGCCTCTGGGTCAAGACATCCGCCAGTATTTGAACCTGGACGACACCCTGATGACGCTCAAGCTCACGCCGAATCTGGCGCATTGCCTGAGCGTGTACGGCATCGCCCGCGAAGTGTCGGCCTTGACCGGTGCGCCTTTGAAGGCCCCGACGTTCCCGGCTGTGGCCACGCAGATCAGCGACAAGCTGGCGGTGCAGGTGCAAGCCCCCGACCTGTGCGGTCGTTTCAGTGGTCGTGTGGTTAAGGGGGTGAACACCCAGGCCCAAACGCCACAGTGGATGGTCGACCGCTTGGCCCGTTGCGGTCAGCGCAGCGTGAGCCCCCTGGTGGACATCTCCAACTACGTGATGTTCGAGTTCGGTCGCCCCTCGCACATTTTTGACCTCGACAAGATCCACGGCGGCCTGCAGGTGCGCTGGGGCCAAGCGGGTGAGTCGCTCAAGCTACTCAACGGCAACACCGTGACCGTGGACGAGAAGGTCGGCGTGATCGCCGACGACAGCCAGGTCGAGTCGCTGGCTGGCATCATGGGTGGCGACGCCACCGCCGTGTCCGACGACACGCAAAACATCTACATCGAAGCGGCCTTCTGGTGGCCCACGGCCATCGCAGGCCGTTCGCGCCGCTTCAACTTCTCGACCGATGCCGGTCACCGTTTCGAGCGGGGTGTGGACCCGCAGCTCACCGTGGAGCACATCGAGCGCATCACCCAGTTAGTGCTTGACATTTGCGGTACGCCCGAGACGAAGGTCGGCCCCATCGACGACCAGATTCTGAACATCCCAGCGATCACACCCGTTACGCTGCGCGTGGCCCGCGCGGTCAAGGTGATCGGCATGCCGCTGACCCAGCAGCAGTGCGCCAACGCCTTGCGCGGCTTGGGCTTGCAAGTGTCTGAAGGCGAGGGCACCGTCACCGTGACGCCGCCCAGCTTCCGCTTTGATTTGCAGATCGAAGAAGACCTGATCGAGGAAGTGGCCCGCATGGTGGGCTACAACAACCTGCCCACGAACCCGCCGCTGGCCCCCATCACCGCCAAGGTGCGCCCAGAGACTGAGCGCAGCCCGTCGGCCGTGCGCCGGGCCATTGCGGCTCTGGGTTACCAGGAAACCATCAACTACAGCTTTGTTGAAGACAGCTGGGAGCGGGATTTGGCGGGCAATGCCAGCCCGATCCGCCTGCTCAACCCGATCGCCAGCCAGATGAGCGTGATGCGCTCGAGCTTGATCGGCTCGCTGCTGCAGGTGGTCAAGTTCAACGCCGACCGCAAGGCCGACCGCGTGCGCGTGTTCGAGTTGGGCCGTGTGTTTTTGCGCAATGCCACGGTGCAAAGCACCGACACCACCGTCGAAGGCTTTGACCAACCCATGCACGTGGCGGGCATGGCCTGGGGCCCGGT
>CANBTZ010000111.1 GCA_947372495.1 Comamonadaceae bacterium
ACCCCGCAGGCCCTGGCCTGCATGGAAGCGATTGCCAACGAAGTCGAAGGCGCGGTGGTGGGTGCCGGCACCGTGCGCAGCCCCGCCGATGCGGCTGCGGCCGTCAAGGCCGGTGCCCGGTTTGCCGTGAGCCCCGGCTACACCCCGGCGGTGGGTCAAGCCTGCAAAGATTTGGGATTGCCCTTGTTGCCCGGTGTGGCCACCGGCAGCGAAATCATGATGGCGCAAGAAGAAGGCTATACCGAACTCAAATTCTTCCCCGCCATGCAAGCGGGCGGCCCCGCCATGCTCAAGGCCTGGAGCGGTCCGTTCTTTGATGTGAAGTTCTGCCCCACGGGGGGCGTGACGCAACAAAACGCCCATGACTTGCTGAGCTTGCCCAATGTGGCTTGTGTGGGTGGTTCTTGGCTGGTGCCTGCAGACGCGCTGGCAAAAGGCGATTGGGCACGCATCGAAGCGTTGGCGCGTGAGGCGAGTCAGTTGCCGCGTTGAACCATGAAGGGCGCAGCAAATGCGTCAGATCAGCGCCCGATCAGCGCACCGCCCAGCCGCCCGACATCGGGAACACCTGCCCGACAAAGCAGCTGGCCGCGTCGCTGCACAGGTAGGCCACAAAGCTGGCGTCTTCTTCGGCTTTGACCAAGCGGCCCAGCGGCACCTCGCGTTTGAGGCGTTCCTGAAAACGCGGGTTGGCCTGCACTGCGGGCGGGAAGTAGGTGGGGTTGTCGACAAAGTTCTGCGCCACGGCATTGAGCTGGATGTTGTCCGGGGCCAGCTCCACGCCCGCCGCCTGCACATAGGCCAGTTGCGCACCGCGCGCCGCGCTGTAGCTGGCCGCGCGCTTCATGCCGCGCAAGGCCGAGGCGCTGCCCATCACCACGATCTTGCCGCCGCCACGGGCTTTCATGCCGGGCACCACCGCCCGCACCAAGCGGGGCAGTGGGTCGACCATCACCTCAAACACCTGCCGCCACTCGGCTTCGTCAATTTGCGTGACCGGCGTGGACGGCGCAGGCAGCGCCAGGTTGATCACCAGCGCATCGAGCGGCCCGGCCGCCTCGATGACGGCCTGTGCGTCCAGCGGGTGGGTGAGCAGGCGCTCGTCGGCGATCACTTCGGCGCCGCAGGCCCGCAACGCGTCGCACAGGGCCGGGCCCATGAAGTCTTTGGCCTGGGTCACCAGGATGCGTTGTCCAGTCAGTGAAGTCATGCGCTTGTCTCCGGATGCGAAGGGCTCACAGCTGGGCGTATTCGGCCCGCTGAATCAACTCGATTTTGTAGCCGTCGGGGTCGGTCACAAAGGCAATGACCGTGGTGCCGCCCTTGACCGGGCCGGCCTCGCGGGTCACCTTGCCGCCAGCGGCTTTGATCTTCTCGCAGGCCGCATACGCATCGGGCACGCCCAAGGCGATGTGGCCGTAGGCGGTGCCCATCTCGTAGCTTTCCACACCCCAGTTGTAGGTGAGTTCCAGCTCGGCGTGCTCGGGGTTGTTGCCGTAGCCCAGAAAGGCCAGTGAGTATTTGTACTCGGGGTTTTCCGAGGTGCGCAGCAGTTTCATGCCCAGCACCTGGGTATAGAAGTCGATCGAGCGTTGAAGGTGGCCAACGCGCAGCATGGTGTGTAGGAGTCTCATGATTTCGATTGTGCAGGCATTTCAAAAACAAGGCAGGCCGTGCTGGCATGGGCGTACAGGGTGCCGTCGGGGCCGACCAGCCGGGCTTCGGCGGTGGCCAGTTGGCGGCCGCAGTGCACCACTTGGCCAATGGCCCGCACGCGCTGCACTTTGGGGGTGAGGGCTTTGACGAGTTTGACGCTCAGGTCGGCCGTGGTGTAGCCGCGCCCGGGCGGCATCATGGTGTGCACGGCGCAGCCCAGCGCCGAGTCGAGCAGGCTGGCAAACCAGCCGCCGTGCACCGTGCCCAGCGGATTCATGTGGTTCAAGCCAGGCGCACCCTGAAAAATGGCTTGCCCTGCGCTCACATCGATCAGCAAAAAATCGAGGGTTTTGGCGATGCTGGCATAAGGCAATTCGCCGCTGAGCAGGCCTTGCATGACTTCCAGGCCCGTTTTGCCTGCAATTTGCTCGCGTGTGGCCACGCCCGGACCTGCGCCATGGTCGAGCCGTTCGCGAATGGTGCGTTCTTGTGCCAGCCATTCTTCGAGGGTGCTGTTGGACATGGGGGCTCCTTGAAATGGTTGTGAGAATGAATGGCTTGGAGCTTGCCTCATGTGCGCCCTGGCGCGCCACCACATGGGTGACTCCAGGGGGCATGTGGCGCTTTGACGCGCAAGGCGCTCAGCATCGGTATCATTCCCCACACACAACACTGGCCCCGTTTGGGCCGTCAAGGAGAAAACAGATGTTCAGTCATGTCATGGTGGGGGTCAAAGACCTCGAAGCCTCGAAAAAGTTTTACGACGCCGTTTTGGGTACTTTGGGCATGGCCCCAGGGGTGGCCAACAACAACCGTTATTTCTACCGCAGCCCCACGGGCACATTCGGCATCACCACGCCCATCAATGGCGAGCCTGCATCGGTGGGCAATGGCAGCACCATTGGGTTCAAGGTCAGTTCGCCAGAGCAGGGTGCCGCTTTCCATGCGGCAGGCTTGGCCAACGGCGGCGTGACCTGCGAAGACCCGCCCGGTTTTCGTCAAGGTCCTGCGGGTTCGATTTACCTCGCCTATCTGCGCGACCCCGATGGGCACAAAATCTGTGCCCTGCATCGCCCTGGATGAAGGCACCCCCTCGGCTGCAAACGCTCGTTGAGGAGGGTTTGATCGACACCGTGGTGCGTCAGCTCATGAGTGGCAAAGAGGCCATGGTGTTCGTGGTGCGCTGCGGGGACGACACCCGCTGCGCCAAAATCTACAAAGAGACCACCCACCGCAGCTTTCGGCAAGCGGTGGACTACACCGAAAACCGCAAGGTCAAAAACTCGCGTTCGGCCCGCGCCATGGCCAAAGGCAGCAAATTCGGGCGGCAAGAGCAAGAAGCTGCTTGGCAAAGCGCTGAGGTGGATGCGCTGTACCGCTTGGCGGCAGCGGGCGTGCGGGTGCCCAAGCCCTACAACTTTTTTGACGGCGTGCTCTTGATGGAGTTGGTGACCGACGCCCACGGTGACGCTGCGCCCCGCCTGAACGACGTGGCTTTCACCCACGTGCAAGCTTTGCAACACCACGCCACGTTGGTGGCCGAAGTGGTGCGCATGCTGTGCGCGGGCGTCGTGCATGGCGATTTGTCGGAGTTCAATATCTTGCTGGCGCACCTCCCCGGTGAGGGCGATCAGCCCGGCGTGGACGAACCGGTCATCATCGATTTGCCGCAGGCGGTGGACGCCGCAGGCAACAACCACGCACAGCGCATGCTGCTGCGTGATGTGGGCAACCTGCGTGATTTTTTCGGGCAGTTCGCGCCTGAGCTTCTGACGACCGAATTTGGCCCCGAAATCTGGAGCCTGTACCAAGCGGGATTGCTCAGCAACGAGACGCCACTCACAGGTCGCTTCGAGCGCTCGACGGCTGATGTGGACATGCAGGCCGTGCTGCGTGAAATCGATGACGCACGCGACGAAGAAGCAGCACGTCGGCTGCGGATGGCCACGGGGCTGTGAGGTCTTGGGTTCCACGATGCGGCTAGAAACGCCTGTGCCTGAGGGGGTGCCAATCCCTCATGCGGTCTCGCGCTTGCGTGCTGAGCGTTTGGCGCGAAGTGCCAAGCCTTTCATGGCACGTGGCGGCATCAAAGGTGAGCGGTGTGCGGGTTGTCGATTGGTGCCCAGCCACTGCATGTGCGGCGTGCGCCCTGAACTGCCTGTGCAGGCTGGCATGTGCTTGCTGATGGCCGACATCGAGCCGCTCAAACCCAGCAACACCGGTTGGTTGGTTGCCGACCTGGTGCAAGACACATTTGCATTTGGCTGGGCGCGCACCGAAGTCGACCCGGCCTTGTTGGCGCTGCTGGCCGATCCGCAGTGGCAAGCGTTGGTGGTGTTTCCGGGCGAATTCGCTCCAACCGAGCGTGTGGTGCACAGCGTGCCCGCGCCCCATTCTGGCAAGCGCCCGCTGTTCATCTTGCTCGACGCCACTTGGTCCGAGGCGCGCAAGATGTTCCGCAAGAGCCCTTACTTGAACGCCTTGCCTGTGTTGAGTTTGAATCCCGAAGAAATTTCGCGCTACCAACTGCGCCGCTCGCGGCGAGACGACCACTTTTGCACCAGCGAAGTGGCGTCCTTGTGCCTGGCCTTGGCGGGCGAGACACACGCCGCACACACCTTGCAGGCGTATTTGGACGTGTACACCCACCACTACCTGCAAGCCAAGCACCAACTGCCCCCTCATTGGAATGGGGCAGCACATGCGCAACTGTTGGCCTTGCGTGAGCAAGCGCCTTATTTCAAGGCGTCGGTCATCACAAAGTTGTAGTCGAGCGTGTAGAACTCGCGGTCCATCACCTTGCCATCTGGTGCTTGGCCTGGGGTTTGCAAATGGAAATCGGCAATCAAGGAAGGCCGCACACCGAAGACCGCGTCGCTGTAGAGGTTCTTGCTGGTGCGGTCAAAGATGTGGGTGATCAATGGCCTCTGCCCAGGGGCCTGGATGCGAAAGTGCAAGTGCGCTGGACGCCAGCTTCGGCCCGTGGTGGCTTGCAGCATTTGAATGGCGGTGCCGTCTTGCGGGATGGGGTAGTCCACGGGCAAGACAGACCAAAAGCTGAATCGGCCGTCAGCGCCCGTGGTCAGCACCGCGCGCGCCCAGGGGCCGTTTTCTTCGATGCCGTCTTGCACGTCATACAAGCCCCGATCATCGGAGTGCCAAACATCGATCACGGCGTTAGGAACGGCTTGGCCGTGGATGTCCAGAATCTGGCCTTGCGCGTACATGGGCGTGCCCGCAGCGCCAGCACTGATGTCCTCGCCCATGGCGAAGTGTGGGGCATTTTCCAAAAGGAAAGGTCCGACCAGGGTGGGCTCTGTTGCATGCTCCGGGCGCGGGTAGTCTTGCGTGACGGTGAGCATCGACAAGCCAAACGCGTCTGAAAAAATCATGAACTCATTGCGGCCTGGCGAGCACCACTTGCCGGTTTCTTCCAGAAAACTCATCGCAAACGCCCATTCCTCGGCCGTCAACTTGACCTCTTTGGCAAAGCTGTGGATGTGCTTGATCAATGACAGCATCAACTCGCGCAGACGCGGGTCTGGCGTTTTGGCATAGCGCGCAAGCACCTCTTCGGTGATCAGGTGCAGCGCGTCATAGCGGTGTTCGGTGGTGTTGGGTGTCTCGCTCATGGTTGAACTTCCTTAGATGAAAAATCGGTGGCCAGGCGGCGCAAATTGTCTGCGGGCTTGAGGCGGAATTTGGCAATCTTCATGGAGCCGGTATGGGGCAGGCTGTCGACAGGCCATGTGTTACTGTGGCTACCCCTGTTGCGTCCTGAAGGCCTCAACAAATCGCAGTGCAGCGCTCTTCACATCGATCGCGTTTCGCCCCGGCGCGAACAAGGCCGATCCCAATCCAAAACCATGGGCTCCGGCAGCGCGGTAAGCGCCCATGTTGTCGGGCGTGATGCCGCCCACGGGCATCAAGGCGGCATGTGCAGGCAACACGGCCCGCATGGCTTTGACGGTGGCGGGTGAAATCATTTCGGCGGGGAACAGTTTGAGGCCGTGCGCGCCCGCTTCGAGCGCGGCAAAAGCTTCACTGGGTGTGGCCACACCGGGCAACACCACCATGCCCAGTGCCAAGGCTTGGGCCACCACCTTGGGGTTGAAGTTGGGCGAGACGACCAGTCGGCCGCCTGCGGCGTACACGTCTTGGACTTGCTGTGCGCTCAGTACGGTGCCTGCACCGATCAAGGTTTGCGGGAAGAGCCGTGTCAGCACAGCGATGCTTTGCAAAGGCTCGGGCGAGTTCAGGGGCACTTCAATGATGGCAAAACCGCTGTCCACCAGTGCTTTGCCAATGGCTGGTGCCTCGGCAGGTGTGAGACCGCGCAGTATGGCGATCAACGGCAGTTGGGCCATGGCTTGGGCCATAACGTGTGCGGGAGAGGGGGTCGGTGTCATCGTGATTTTTGTGTAGGAGCGGCGCCCTCGCCGCGAAGGTTTTTTTGCACATCAACATGCCGATGCCAGTGCGAACAAGCCCGCCCAGGTGGCTTCGGCGCCATGGCTTTGGCAGTCGATGCCCATGTGACGCAAGGCCAAGGTGTAGCGCATGGTGAGGCTGTCGCTGCCGATCAGGATCAAAGGTCCCTGAGTTGCTTGTCTATTTTGTGTGCGCAGTTCTTCGCCAATCAGCAGGCCCGACAGGTAACTTGGCAAGGCCGCAGCGGGCAGTCGCTCAAACAGCCCAAGGGTGCGCACCGCAAACAGTTGGTGGAGCACGCTGCCCGTTGTCTGGCTTTTGTCCACGCCTTGCAGAAATGCCGCTTCATTGAAGGCACCGTTCAAGTCCAGCGTCTTGCCCAAAATCGAGTGCTGGCTGAGCAGCGCATACAGCTCTCCCGTCATGAAGGTGCTGAAACGGGTCACACGCGCGTTTTCGACTTGCGCCCATTTGCTGTGTGTGCCGGGCAGCACCAGCGTGGCGGTGTCGCGCCCAGCCAGTCGCAGCGCGCCAAAAACTTGCACTTCTTCGCCCCGCATCACGTCGGGTGTTTGCAGGGCGTCTTGGCCCAGGCAGCTCAGGCCAGGCACCAAGGCGATGCGACCAGGCTGCAGCCACAACAGGTGTTGGCCCAACTCGGCAAAGCCTACAGGGCAGGGGCAGTAGGGCGCTTCTTGCCATCCTTGGCGGCTGCCGGCCATGCCCGAGATCAGGCACAGCGCACCCGGCGCTTGCATCCAATCGCCAAAGAGTTCGTCCAACACGGCGGCAAACTGCCCCGGCGGCACACTCAAGATGCCGCGCGCAAATTCGCGTGTGGCCAACACCTGACCCTCGGCCCCAAGCTGCGCGCCGCGCAACGAAGAGGTGCCCCAGTCGATCGCGATCAAGGGCCTCATGGTGTGTGCGCTTTCATCAAGAAGTCCAGCACCGCATCGTGCCTGGGCAATGGGGCGACGGCGCCATAGCCTTGCACCGACACGGCTGCAGCGGCATTGGCATAGGCGGTGGCGTCCCACAAGCTGTCGCCCGCTGACAAGCGCGCCAAGAGGTTGCCTGCAAAACAGTCACCTGCACCCGTGGCATCCACCGCTTGCACGCGGTGGCCCGGCACGGTGCGCTGCAACTTGCCATCGCTGGCGATGGCGCCATCGGCCCCCAGCTTGAGCACCACTTGCGCTGCGCCTTGCGCATGGCTCCAGCCGATGATGTCTTGCGCTTGGGTCAGGCCCGTGAGCGCGGTCATGTCTTCCAGGCTGGGCAAAAACAAATCACACATGCGCACGGCTTGGCCAATGCAGGCTTGAGCACGGGCCAGTGGCCACAGCGACAGGCGCAAATTGGAGTCGAGCGCCACGCGTGTGCCCACGCTGCGGGCGTGTTGCATGGCGGCCAAGGCGGTGTCGCATGCCGACGCCGAAATGGCCAATGAAATGCCCGACAGGTGCAGCCACTGGCTGCGGGCAATGTCGTCTTGCCAATGCGCCAGGTCTGCGGCTTGCATGCGGCTGGCGGCTGAGCCGGCACGGGCATAGCTGAAGTGGTGGCCCTTTGCATCGTGGCTCACAAAGTACAGGCCGGTGGGGGCTTGGGGGTCGCGCAGCACCGTGGCGGTGCCCACGTTTTCGCGCTGCCACAAATCCATCAGCCGATCGCCCCAGCGGTCGGCACCCAATCGCGTCAGATAGGCCACACGGGCCCCTGCCCGAGCGGCGGCAATGGCGGCATTGCTGGTGTCGCCGCCAAAGCCTTGCAGATACAAAGGCGCCTCATCAGGCGATGGGTTGGAGGTTTGGTTGAACTCAACCATCGCCTCACCCAAGGCGACGATGTCCCCTGTTTTGTGCACAGTCATGCGGCTTTCAGGCCAGGCCTTTCAAAGCATCGGCTGGGTAGCCGGGCCGGGCTTTGCAGTCTGCAATGTACTGCTCGATGATGGCTTCAAAGCTCTCGTCGGCGCGCAAGCCCAGCGCGTGGGCGCGCTCAAAGGTGCAACCTTTGGCCCAGTTGTCCACAATGCCTGCCACGCGTTCATCGCGCTCGAATTTCACACGGGCACGCACAGCGGGGCCCGCCACTTTTTCCAGCGCGGCCAACATTTGGCCCACGCTCACATTCAGGCCGGGCAGGTTCAGTGCCATGCGCCCACCGATCGCTTCACGGCTGGCTTCAAACACGGTGATCAAGCCGTGGATGGTGGTGCCCGGTGAGGACATGGGGTGTGAGACGCTGGCATCCACCGGGCAGGTGGTGGGGGTGCCCGCCAGCGGCTCGCGGATGATGCCGCTGAAAAACGATGACGCTGCGCCATTGGGTTTGCCAGGGCGCACGGTCACGGTCATGAGGCGCGCTGCGCGGCCGTCGATGTAGCCTTTGCGGGTGTAGTCCGCCACCATGTGCTCGATGATGAGCTTGTGCGTGCCGTAAGACGTTTGCGGTGTGGGCAAGGTGGTGTCCGCCACCAAGGCGGGCATGGGGTTGGCTGCATCGGGCCCAAACACGGCCACAGAGCTGGCAAACACCAAGCGTGAGGCCTTACCGGACGCACGGATGCTGTCGAGCAGCAAGCGCGAGCTGTCCACGTTGGATCGCAGGCCCAGGTCAAAGTCGAGTTCGCACTCGCCCGACACGGCCGAGGCCAAATGGAA
>CANBTZ010000112.1 GCA_947372495.1 Comamonadaceae bacterium
CAAGGCACGCCTGTTTTGCGTACAGTGCTCTGAATTTCGTAGCAGCTTGCCTTTGTTGAAGCGCCCTTCCGGGTCGACGCGCTGCTTGTAGTCGGTGAAAGGCTGCAGCTCGGAGTCGCTCAGGAATTCGAGCTTGGTGATGCCGATGCCGTGCTCGCCAGAGATCACACCGTCCAAGCTGCGCGCCAGCACCATGATGCGGGCCACCGCTTCGTGGGCGGTTTGCAGCATCTCGTAGTTGTCGGAGTTGACCGGGATGTTGGTGTGGACATTGCCGTCACCGGCGTGCATGTGCAGCGCCACCCACACGCGGCCTTTGAGCACGCGTTGGTGGATGGCGTTGACTTCGGTCAGGATCGGCAAGAAAGCCGAGCCTGAGAAGATGTTTTGCAAAGCCGGACGGATTTGCGTCTTCCAGCTGGCGCGCAAAGTGTGGTCTTGCAACTGGGGGAACAGCGCGTCGACTTGCGTGAGCCACCCTTGCCATTGGTTCTGCACCTCGCGCACCACCGCCAGGGCTTGCGCCACACGGTCTTCCAGCAGTTCAGCCGAGGCGATTTCGTTGGCGTCTTCTTGCTTGCCCAAGGGCAAGTTGCCCTTTTCCAGAAAGTCTTCCAGCTCGCGGCACAGCTTGAGCTTGTTGCGCAAGCTCAGTTCGATGTTGATGCGCTCGATGCCGTCGGTGTACTCGGCCATGCGCGGCAGCGGGATCACCACGTCTTCGTTCACCTTGAAGGCGTTGGTGTGGCGTGAGATGGCCGCTGTTTTCTTGCGGTCGAGCCAGAATTTTTTGCGCGCCTCGGGGCTGATGGCGATGAAGCCTTCGCCACTGCGCGAGTTGGCAATGCGCACGATCTCAGACGTCGCCTTGGCCACGTCGTCGGCGTTGTCACCAGCGATGTCACCGATCAAGACCATCTTGGGGAAGCCGCCGCGTTTGGACTTGGTGGAATAACCCACCGCACGCAGATAACGGTCGTCCAGGTGCTCGAGGCCCGCCATCACGGTGCCGGTGCGCTTTTGCTCGGCGAACATGAAGTCTTTGATCTCGACGATGCTGGGCACGGCCTCGCGGGCGTGGCCAAAGAACTCCATGCACACGGTGCGGGTGTGGGTGGGCATGCGGTGCACGACCCAACGGGCGCTGGTGATCAGGCCATCGCAGCCTTCTTTTTGCACGCCGGGCAGGCCCGAGAGAAACTTGTCGGTCACGTCCTTGCCCAAGCCTTCTTTGCGGAAGGTCTTGCCCGGGATCACCAGGGTTTCGGTGCGGATCGGGGTTTTGCCGTCGGCCTTGAAGTAACGCAACTCAAAAGTGGCCACTTCGGCGTCATGGATTTTGCCCATGTTGTGATCCATGCGGACCACATCCAGCCATTCGGCATCGGGCGTGACCATGCGCCAGCTGGCCAAGTTGTCGAGCGCTGTGCCCCACAAGACGGCCTTTTTGCCACCCGCGTTCATGGCGATGTTGCCGCCAATGCACGAGGCTTCGGCCGAAGTCGGGTCCACCGCAAACACAAAACCACCGCGCTCGGCCGCATCGGCCACGCGCTGGGTCACCACACCGGCTTCGGTGTAAATGGTGGGGATCTTGTGGGCAATGCCCGGCAGGTCGATCAGCTCGACCTCGGTCATGGCTTCGAGCTTTTCGGTGTTGATGACCGCGCTCTTCCAGGTCAGCGGGATCGCGCCACCCGTGTAACCCGTGCCGCCGCCCCGGGGCACGATGGTCAAGCCCAGATCGATACAACCCTTCACCAACCCAGCCATCTCGGTTTCGGAATCTGGGGTCAGCACCACAAAGGGGTACTCGACGCGCCAGTCGGTGGCGTCGGTCACATGGCTCACACGCGAGAGGCCATCAAATTTGATGTTGTCTTTGGCTGTGAGGCGCCCCAGGGTCTTTTGCACCTGGCTGCGCAGCTTGGCGCGGTTGGCAAAGCGTTCGTTGAATTGGGTGACGGCCTGACCGGCCAAGTCCAGCAAAGCCCCCACCAGGGCGTCACGGGCGGCATCCACATCGGGGGTGCGGCGTTTTTGCACTTCGCCCAAGCGGTGCTGCAAGGCGTCCACCAGCAGCTTGCGTCGGCCGGGGTTGTCCAGCAGGTCGTCCTGCAAATAAGGGTTGCGCTCGACCACCCAGATGTCGCCCAGCACTTCATAGAGCATGCGGGCCGAACGGCCTGTGCGGCGCTCTTGGCGCAGCTGGTTCAGCAGATCCCAGGCTTTCTCGCCGAGCAGACGGGCCACGATCTCGCGGTCGGAAAAGCTCGTGTAGTTGTAAGGGATCTCGCGCAGGCGCGGCGCATCGGCGTCGGCTTGCATCAAATGTTGGAGCGTGGTGGGTGCATTCATAGGGATAAGGCGCGATCAGCCAGACCCGGACAGAGGCGTCAACCCGGCTGAGGCTGAATGTTACCGCAGTGCAACAAACACGCGCCGTGAGCAAGGGCACCTGTCCCGCAGGGGCCATTCATCATGGAAACCCCGAGTTGTCGCCACAAAGTCATGCCGCTTTAATGCTACTGTCATGTTCGGGTGCGAAAGTGAACTTGCAAACCGCCCATTTCTGAGGCGAACAGAGCACTCTAGCCCTCTTTTTTTTTCAGGATCCGCGATGAAACTCAAACTCACCCTTTCCGCCTTGGCCCTGGGCCTGGCCAGCCTTTCCGCCCAAGCCCAGACCGAAATCCAGTGGTGGCACTCGATGGGCGGTGCCTTGGGCGAGTGGGTCAACGACCTGGCCAAAGACTTCAACGCCAGCCAAACAGACTACAAAATCGTGCCCACCTTCAAGGGCAACTACGACGAGTCCATGACCGCCGCGATCGCCGCCTACCGTGCGGGCAACGCCCCCCACATCCTGCAGGTGTTCGAAGTGGGCACCGCCACCATGATGGCCAGCAAGGGCGCCATCGTGCCCGTGGCCAAGGTCATGACCGACGCGGGCCTCAAATTCGACCAAAACGCCTACGTGCCTGCGGTGGCCGGTTATTACACCGCCCCCAACGGCCAGATGTTGAGCTTCCCCTTCAACAGCTCCACCCCCGTCTTTCATTACAACAAAGACGCTTTCAAGGCAGCAGGCCTGGACCCGAACACCCCGCCCACCACTTGGCCTGAAGTGGCTCTGGCGGCTGCCAAGCTCAAAGCCAGCGGCCACAAGTGCCCCTTCACCACCAGCTGGATCAGCTGGACGCAGCTGGAAAGCTTCTCGGCCTGGCACAACACCGAATTCGCCACCAAGGGCAACGGCATGCGCGGCATGGACGCTCGCCTGAGCTTCAACACACCGCTGCATGTGCGCCACATTGACAACTTGGCCAACATGGCCAAGCAGGGCCTGTTTGTCTACAAAGGCCGTGGTAACGCGGCCGACGCCACCTTTGTCTCGGGCGAGTGCGCCATGGCCACGGGCTCCTCGGCGCTGTATGGCAGCGTGGTGCGCAACGGCAAATTCGGCTACGGCATCGGTGCCCTGCCCTACTACCCCGATGTGAACGGTGCCCCCCAAAACACCGTGATCGGCGGCGCGAGCCTGTGGGTGATGAACGGCAAGAAAGCCCCCGAATACAAAGGCGTGGCGCAGTTCTTTGCCCACCTGTCCAAGGCCGATGTGGCTGCGGCCAGCCACCAGCGCACGGGCTACCTGCCCGTGACCAAGGCCTCGTTTGAGTTGACCGAAAAAGCGGGTTTCTACAAAAAGAACCCCGGTACCGACGTTTCGGTCACCCAGATGATCCGCAAGACCACCGACAAGTCGCGTGGCGTGCGCCTGGGTAACTTTGTGCAGATTCGCACCATCATTGACGAGGAACTCGAAGGCGTCTGGAGCGGCAAAAAAGGCACCAAAGAAGCCTTGGACATGGCCATCAAACGCGGCAACGAACAGCTCGAACGCTTCGAAAAAGCCAACAAGTGATGCTCAAACCACCCTTCGGGGTGGTTTTCACTGAAAAAGCAGAGGCCGAGCCTCTGCTTTTGCGCATTTTTGGCTGAAACTTCAAGCTTGAATCCTTCAAAGAATTTATGGAAAAACGCGTCCGTTTCAAATCCCGATGGCTGCCCTGGCTGCTGATTGCGCCGCAGCTGAGCATCGTGCTGGTGTTCTTTTTTTGGCCCGCCGGGCAGGCGCTGTACCAAAGCGTTTTGCAAGAAGACGCCTTTGGTGCGTCCCGCGAATTTGTGGGATTGGAGAACTTCTCACGCCTTTGGAACGACAGCGGTTACCTGGAGTCATTCAAGACCACCGCTGTGTTTTCGCTGTTGGTGGCGATGACAGGTTTGTCGGTGTCGCTGCTCTTGGCCGTGATGGCCGACCGGGTTGGCCGCGGCGCGGGCCTCTACAAAACCTTGCTGATCTGGCCCTACGCAGTGGCCCCCGTGGTGGCGGGCGTGCTGTGGCTGTTCATGTTCGCCTCGCCCATGGGCGTGGTGGGTTATGCGCTCAGGGCCGTAGGCATCGAGTGGAACCACTTGCTGAACCCCAACCACGCCATGGCGCTGATCGTGATGGCGGCAGTCTGGAAGCAAATTTCCTACAACTTCCTGTTTTTTCTGGCGGGTTTGCAATCCATCCCCAAATCGCTGATCGAGGCGGCCGCCATTGACGGGGCCAGCCCCTGGCGGCGTTTCTGGACCATCGTGTTCCCCCTGCTCTCGCCCACCACCTTTTTTCTGTTGGTGATCAACATCGTTTATGCCTTCTTTGACACCTTCGCCATCGTGGACGCCACCACCCATGGCGGACCGGGCAAAGACACGGCCATCTTGGTCTACAAGGTCTATTACGATGGCTTCAAGGCGCTGGACATGGGCAGCTCGGCCGCGCAGTCGGTGGTGCTGATGGTGATCGTGGTCTCGCTCACGGTCTTGCAGTTCAAGTTTGTTGAAAAGAAAGTGCAGTATTGATGTTGCCCCCACGCTTCTCACTTCGTGTAGTCGCTGCCCCCCAAGGGGGCTCTGGCCCTTCTTGGAGCGGTCCGGCGAAAGGCCAGCCATGATCGAACGCCGCCCCGGCCTGCAAATCCTGCGGCATGTCATCTTGCTGATGGGCGTGGCCATCGTGGCCTTTCCGCTGTACCTGACGGTCATCGGTTCCACCCAAACCGCCCAACAAATCAACCAAAGTGTGCCCATGTCCCTGCTGCCGGGCGGCCACTTTTGGGAAACCTACCGCCTGACGCTGTTTGGCGGCCCCAATTCACAAGGCAGCCCACTGCCCGCCATGTGGCCCATGATGCAGGTCAGCTTGATCAGCGCCTTGAGTATCGCCATTGGCAAGATCGCGATTTCGCTGTTGTCGGCCTTTGCCATCGTGTATTTCCGATTTCCGCTGCGTAACCTGGTGTTTTGGATGATTTTTGTCACCCTGATGCTGCCGGTCGAAGTGCGCATCAGCCCCACCTACGAAGTGGTGGCAGGCTTGGGCTTGCTCAACAGTTTTGCGGGTCTGACGGTGCCGCTGATCGCCTCGGCCACGGCCACCTTTTTGTTCCGGCAGTTTTTCTTGACCATTCCGGACGAGCTGGTCGAGGCCGCCCGCATGGACGGGGCCGGGCCCATGCGCTTTTTCAAAGACGTGCTGCTGCCCCTGTCGGCCACCAACATCGCGGCGCTGTTTGTGATCCAGTTCATTTATGGCTGGAACCAATACCTGTGGCCCCTGCTGGTGACCACCAACGAAGACATGTACCCGGTGGTGCTGGGCATCAAACGCTTGATTTCGGGCGAATCCTGGACCGAATGGAACGTGGTCATGGCCGCCGCCATTTTGGCCATGCTGCCCCCAGCGCTGGTCGTGGTCCTGATGCAAAAATGGTTCGTCAAGGGCCTGGTCGATACGGGGAAATAAATACGCCGGGGACAGACCCATTTGAAGCGTTGCTCTGTCCCCGTCTGATCAAAAAACATATGGCCTCAATCACCCTCTCCCACATCCTCAAAACCTATGGCGCTGGCGCCAAGGCCAACACCGTCATCCACGACCTGAACGCCAGCATCGCTGACGGCGAATTCGTGGTCATCGTCGGGCCTTCGGGCTGCGGCAAGTCCACTTTGCTGCGCATGGTGGCAGGCCTCGAAGACATCTCGGGCGGCACCATTTCGATTGGCGATCGCGTGGTGAACGAGCTGGAACCGGCCGAGCGCGACATCGCGATGGTGTTTCAGAACTACGCGCTTTATCCGCACATGAGTGTGTTCGACAACATGGCTTACGGCCTGAAGATCGCCAAGCGACCGATGGAAGAAATCAAGGCCCGTGTGGACAAAGCGGCAGGCATTTTGGAACTCTCGCACCTGCTGCAGCGCAAGCCGCGTGAGTTGTCGGGTGGCCAGCGCCAGCGCGTGGCCATGGGCCGCGCCATTGTGCGCCAGCCGCAAGTGTTTTTGTTTGACGAACCGCTGTCCAACCTCGACGCCAAACTGCGCGCCCAGACCCGGCTGGAGATTCAAAAACTGCACCGTGACTTGGGCATCACCAGCCTGTTTGTGACGCACGACCAGGTCGAAGCCATGACGCTGGCCCAGCGCATGATCGTGATGAACGGCGGCCACATGGAACAGTTTGGCACGCCCGAAGAGGTCTACAACCGCCCGGCCAGCACCTTTGTGGCCAGCTTCATCGGCTCGCCACCCATGAACCTGCTCAAAAACGCGCCGGGCACGTCTGCAGGGCAAATTTTGGGGATCCGCCCTGAGCACCTGGACATCACGCCATCCGCTGGTTGGACGCTGACAGTGGACACGGTGGAACTGCTGGGTGCCGAGCGCTTGGTGCACGCCCGCTTAGGTGATGAAACGCTCACCCTGCGGTTGGACGAATCCCTGCCAGCACCGCAGCCAGGCAGCACCTTCCACGCCACGCCACGCGCCGACCGGGTGCACTGGTTTGACGCTGCCACCCAAAAACGCATCGCCTGAACTGAGCCCATGCAACACTGGCCCTACCCGCGCTGGATCGCTCACCGAGGCGCAGGCAAGCTTGCCCCCGAAAACACCCTGGCCGCCTTCCGACTGGGGGCCGCGCACGGCTACCGCATGTTCGAGTGCGACGCCAAGCTCAGCGCCGACGGCGTGGTGTTCTTGATGCATGACGCCACATTGGAGCGCACCACCAACGGTCATGGCGTGGGTGGAGACCAACCCTGGCATGCCTTGTCGCAACTGGACGCAGGCGGCTGGCATTCGCGCACCCATGCGGGAGAGCCCTTGCCCACACTGGAAGCCTTGGCCAGGTTTTGCCTGGCCAACCGCTACCTGCTGAACATCGAAATCAAGCCCACACCGGGCGCTGAAGCGGCCACAGGCGACGCCGTGGCACGTCTGGCTGCTCAACTATGGCAAGGCGCTGAAGTGCCGCCACTGCTGACCTCCTTCAAACCCGAAGCGCTTGCAACGGCGCAAGCGGCTGCGCCTGAGCTGCCACGCGGTCTGCTGGTCGACACGCTGTGGGATGGCTGGTTTGAGAAAGCTCTGGCACTGGAGTGCTGCGCCGTGGTGGCCAACTACACCTTGTGGGACGCCACCACCGTGGCCCAAGTCCAAGGTGCAGGCCTGAAATGCCTGAGCTACACCGTCAACGACGAATGGGCCGCCCAGCACCTGTTGGCGCTGGGCACCGACGGCATCATCACTGACAGGGTGGACTTGTTCAGTCCAAGCTGAGTTTGTTCAGTCGCGCTTGATGGCGTCTTGGGCTGCCAGCGCGTCAGCGCGGGGCCCAACCCCGGTGCATGGCCCATTCTGCGGTGGCCGCCACCAACATCAGCGCAAAGTACGTGCTCATCTTGCCGTCGTACCCCTGCAGCACCAGCCCGGCCACCCGCACCATCACGCCAGTAACGGCATGAACCGCCATGCGCCGCCCCCAGGGCCAGCCACCACGCCCCATCAACCAACGCCCGGCGCAAGGCATGAACACGGCCATGGCCAGTGCCGGCAGCACAAAGTTGAACAAATGCAGCGCCAATTGCCAAAAGGTCATACGGATGGAGTCAAGGAACGCGATGGAACCGCATTGTGCCTTGCGCCAGCCTGCTCGAGCGTCTCGAGCGAGGGCTGGTGCGCCGGTTCCTATAATCAAGCGCATGGCTGTCTGGACCCTGGGCTTGAATCACACGACTGCGCCGCTCGATCTGCGTGGCCGGTTCGCGTTCGCCGTGGACCAGTTGGCCCCGACTTTGCATGCTTTGCGAAGCAATCTGGCCGGTCAAACGGCCCAGACGCCCGAAGCGGCCATCCTCTCCACCTGCAACCGCACAGAGATCTATTGCGCCGCCGACCAGGCCGCCGCCGCGGACACCCTGCGCTGGCTGGCCCAGACCGGCGGCGTCACGCCGCAAGAGTTGCAGTCACACACTTACTTGCTCGAAGGCGATGACGTGGCGCGCCATGCGTTCCGCGTGGCCAGCGGGCTTGACTCCATGGTGCTGGGCGAAGCCCAGATCTTGGGGCAACTCAAAGACGCGGTGCGCGCCGCCGAAGACGCGGGTGCTCTGGGCACCACACTCAATCAACTGTTCCAGCGCAGCTTTGCGGTGGCCAAAGAGGTGCGCAGCTCCACCGAAATCGGGACCCATTCGATCAGCATGGCCGCCGCCTCGGTGCGCTTGGCCAGCCAATTGTTTGAAGACCTGCAGGACATCAAGGTGTTGTTTGTCGGCGCAGGCGAGATGATCGAGCTGGTCGTGA
>CANBTZ010000113.1 GCA_947372495.1 Comamonadaceae bacterium
AAAACCTGCCGTTCGCGGTGTTCCGCCGCAGGGGCAGCACGGAAGCCTTCCGTGGCGGCGTGGCCATTGGCGACCACATCCTGGACCTGGCGGCTGTCGCCCAGTCGGGCGTCTTGCAAGGCGATGCCGCCCAGGCGGCGCAAGCGGGCGCACACGACAAGCTCAACGCGCTGATGGCACTGGGCACACCCGCTTGGAGCGCGCTGCGCTTGGCACTGTCGCGTGCACTGCGCGAAGGCTCGGCATTCCAAGCTGCGCTGCAAGCGTGCCTCGTGCCGCAAGCCGAGGCCGAATACGATGTGCCCGCCCGCATTGGCGACTACACCGACTTCTACACCTCGGTCTACCACGCGACCAACATCGGCAAACAGTTCCGGCCAGACAACCCACTGCTGCCCAACTACAAATGGGTGCCGATTGGTTACCACGGTCGCGCGTCCAGCATTGGCGTCTCGGGCCAACAGTTCCGCCGCCCGGTCGGTCAAACCATGCCGCCGGGCGCAGAAGCCCCATCGTTTGGCCCCTGCAAGCGGCTGGACATCGAGCTGGAGCTGGGCATTTTTATCGGCAGCGGCAACGCCTTGGGCGAGTCGGTGCCCATCACCGAAGCCGAAGACCATGTGTTTGGCATCTGCCTGCTCAACGACTGGTCGGCCCGCGACATCCAGGGTTGGGAATACCAACCGCTCGGCCCCTTCCTGGCCAAGAACTTTGCGACCACGGTCTCGCCCTGGGTGGTGACGCTCGAAGCGCTGGCCCCCTACCGCACAGCCTTCACCCGCGCCGAGGGTGATCCTCAACCCATGGCCTATTTGGACAGTGACACCAACCGCGCAGAAGGCGCTTTCGACATTCAGCTGCAGGTGGGCCTGCAAACGCCCAAGATGCGCGAAGACGGTCAGGCCGACGCCAGCATTTGCCGCACCAGCTACCGCCACGCCTATTGGACCGTGGCGCAAATGCTCACGCACCACACGGTCAACGGCTGCAACCTGCAACCAGGCGACCTGTTCGGCAGCGGCACGCTCTCGGGCCCCACGCTCGACCAAGCGGGCGCTCTGATCGAGCTGACCACCGGTGGCAAAAACCCGATTGCCCTGCCGAACGGCGAGCAGCGCACCTGGCTGGAAGACGGCGACAGCGTGGTGCTGCGCGGCTGGTGTGAAAAATCGGGCGCAGCGCGCATCGGCTTTGGCGAATGCGTGGGCACGGTGCTGCCTGCACGCTCATGACCTGACGAGCCGCCGCTGGCCGGGGTGGCTCTGAGCGAGTCACCCACGGTATACCCCCGCATTGACCGGGGTCTGTGCCTGCTCCTAAGATGTGGCAGTTTTGTCCTGCGCCGCCGCTGGACGCCTTGTTCACCACTGGAGACTCTTCATGAAATGCTTGCCACCCCGCAGCTTCGCCGCTTGTTTGCTTTCAGCCCTTTTGGCCTTCGGCGCACACAGCGCCTCTGCACAAACCACAACCACCGCCAACGCCCCTGCCGCCACGGGCAAAACCGAATTGCTCTGGCTGGGCCAGGCGGGCTTTCGCATCAAGACCCCCGGCGGCAAAACCATCGTGGTCGACCCCTGGCTCACAGGTGGCCCCAAGACCCCTGCGCCCTACAAAACCGACATCTCGGCCCTTGGCAAAGTCGACCTGCTGCTGGTCACCCACGCGCACGTGGACCACATCGGTGACGCGCCCGATCTGGCCATCCTGCACAAGACCAAGCTCTACGGCCCGGCCGACATGGTCACGCCACTGATCACACTGGGTGTGCTGCCCGCCGATCTGGGTCACCGCTTCAACAAGACCGGCAGCGTCAAACCCCTGCCCGGCATCAAGGTCACCGCCGTCCAGGCCGAACACTCTTCGCTGCTGGTGTGGAAGAACCCCGCCACCAACAAAAACGAGTCGCACCCTGCGGGCGAAGCCGTGGGCTACATCATCGAGCTGGAAAACGGCTTCAAGATCTGGCACATGGGCGATACGGGCCTGTTTGGCGACATGAAGTTCATCACCGAGCGCTACAAGCCCGATCTGGTGCTGATGCCCATTGGCGGCAACTTCACCATGGCCCCCGATGACGCCGCTTTTGCTGCGCGCAACTGGATTCAGCCCAAGATGGTGATCCCGATGCACTACAACTCCAACCCGCTGACCCCCGGCACCCTGGCCGAGTTCCAGGAAGCCATGAAGGGCAGCAGCGTCAAAGTGGTGCCCATGACCGAAGGCCAGAGCGTCGAGTTCTGAGCCCCATGCACAAGCTGACCCGCCGGGCCTGCGCCGTGCTGGGCCTGGCGCTGTACACCAGCGCCTGGGCCCAGCCCGCCACAGACATGACCCCTGCTGACCTCGCCCCCACAGGCACTTTGCGTGCCGTCATCAACCTGGGCAACCCCATCTTGGCGCGCAAAGACGCGCAAGGCGAACCTGTGGGCGTGTCGGTGGACTTGGCACGGGCCTTGGCCGCCCAATTGAAGTTGCCCTTGAAGTTGATCCCGGTCGACGCGGCGGGCAAATCGGTCGAGCTCGTCACACAAGAAAAGGCCGACGTCGGCTTCTTCGCCATCGACCCGGTGCGCGGGCAGGGCATCGCCTTCACTTCGGCCTATGTCCAGATCGAAGGCAGCTATTTGGTGCGGCAAGACTCCCCCCTCAAAAGCAACGACGAAGTGGACCGCCCCGCACACCGCGTGGTGGTCGGCAAAGGCAGCGCCTACGACCTGTTCCTCACGCGTGAGCTGAAACAGGCACAACTGGTGCGTGCGCCGACATCGCCCGAGGTGGTGTCGTTCTTCATGGGCGGCCCCTACGACGTGGCCGCGGGCGTCAAACAACAGCTCGAGTCCGATGCGCGCAACACCCCCGGCGTGCGTCTGCTGCCCGGGCGCTTCATGGTGATTGACCAGGCCATGGGCCTGCCCAAAACCCGCTCAGCCCATGCCCACCAAAGGCTCAGCCAATTCGTGAACGACATGAAAGCCAGTGGCTTTGTGACGGCAGCGCTCAAGCGGCACCAGATCGAAGGGGCTGTGGTCGCGCCTTGAGTCGGCCAACGCCCCAGCACCGTCTCAATTGACCGATTGGCCGCTCAAGCCAACACCACGTCCTTGCCCGTCAGCCGCTTGGCCAGGCCTTGCGCCAAGCGGTTGACATTGCCGTAGATCGACAACTGCGGGTTCGCGCCGATGCTGGTGGGGAAGATCGAGCCGTCGTGGATGGACAGGTTCTCCAACTGCCAGTGCACGCCGTCGGGCCGCGTGACGCCCCGGTTGGCATCTGCGGCCAAACCGCAACCGCCCATGACATGGGCACAACCGATCTTGGTGAGCAGCGGCTTCATCGGCAAACTTTCAATGTGGGCCTTGGCTGCGGCCCAGGTGCTGGAGCCAACACCCATTTCATGACCGGGATAGACCTTCTTGGCACCCGCTTCGAATTGCATCTGTGCCATGGCCAGCATGGCGCGTCGTGCGCCTTCAAGCACATAGTCGGTCAGCGGGTAGTCCAGCAGCGGTGAGCCGTCCGATCGCAGCTCGACCTTGCCGCCGGAAGCTTGCTCGTGAAACCCGTCGCGCATGAGTGCCAGCATGATGTTGGCATTGGGGAACTGACGCAACAGATCGGCCTGCTTTTCGCCAAAGCCGGGCAAGTTGGCCCCGAAAAACACCGGGTGCAGGGGCGCGACCTCCAACTTGAAGCCGATCGGGCCGTCCACCGGCTGGGTGTGCAAAAAGTGGTCCGAATAGATGGTCTGGGGTGCACCCGCCCAGGCGGCAACGGTGTGGTCCATCACTGCTGTGGTGATGGCCACCGGGTGCAAGAAGGTGCGTGTGCCCAAGACCTTGTGGGGGTCAGGTGCTTGTGAGCGCAGCAGCAAAGCAGGCGAGTTGATCGCCCCCCCAGCCAACACATAGTGCTTGGCCACCACGGTAGTGACCGCAGGGGTCGCACTCACGGGCGCGGCGTTGGGTTGGACCGCGATGCATTCCATGCCCGTGATGCGGCCCGCTTGCAGGGTGAGCTTTTCCACGCGCGTCTCGACCAGCAAGGTGGCGCCGTGGTCCAGGGCAAAAGGAATCGTGGTCACCAGCATGGACTGCTTGGCGTTGGTGGGGCAACCCATGCCGCACGAGCCCAGGTTGTAGCAACCCTTCACATTGCGGGGGATCACCTCGGCCTGGATGCCCATCTTGGCAGCACCTCGCCGAAGCAGCTCGTTGTTCTCGTTGGGGGCCACTTGCCAGGGGAGGATGTTCAGGCGGGTTTTGACCTGCTTGAAGTAAGGGTCCAGCGCCTCGGGCGTGTAGTCTTTCAGGCCGAATTTGTCCTGCCAGAACTGGAGGGTGTCCGGTGGCGTTTCAAAGGAGCTGGTCCAGTTGACGGTGGTGGTGCCACCGACGCTGCGGCCTTGCAAGATGGTGATGCCCTTGTCTTTGGTTTTGCGGCCAGCGGCTTCCTGGTAAAGGGCGGCATAGGCTTCAGGTTCGCGCTGCTTGAAGTCGGTGCTGCTCTTGAGTTGACCTTCTTCCACGATGACAACGTGGAGCCCGGCCTTGGTGAGCAGCTCGGCCGTGATGCCAGCGCCCGCGCCAGAGCCGATGATGGCGACGTCACATTCGATGCGCTGCGGCAGCGGGGCATGTCGGCCACCCAGCACTTTCCAGCCGCGTTGCAGACCTTGCAGGATGGGATCGGGAATGTTACTCATGGGATGTTTTCCAGATGGGGATTGAAGATGTGTTGGCTTGCCGTGACTCAGACCGGGGTCGGACCGGGGTATCCCAGCACCGCCCAGGACTCCTGGCCCGAAAAATAAGGCGCACAGACGATGTCGTGCAGCCCCAGATAGGCCTGAACACGCAGCTCTGTGCCTGACTCGCGCATGGTCTGCAGGGCTGCGCCCACCTCTGCGCTGCTCGCTTGCTCCCAGGGGCTGCTCAGGCCCACGAGGAGTCGGCGTCCGGGCGCACTGATCAACAAGCCGAGCAGCTGGTCCAGCTCGGCAAGCACATGGGTGGGCAAGCCCGCCAGGAATTGATCGGTGCGCTCCAGCAGGGCTTGTGTGGCCGCTTGCATGGCCGCTTGCTCCGTGGGCAAGGTGCCCACCAGCATGGCTTGCCCGATTTTGGCCATGACAAGGCGTGCGGCTGGGCTGAGCTTGCCGCCCACCAAGCCGGGTTTCATCAAAGCCACGGCACCGCCGCCCACGGCCAGCACCACCGCCGAGGCGATGCCCAGCTTGAGGAAGGCGCGTCTTTTCACTGGAGGGTTTGACATCCGAGTCCTTTCAGTTTGGAGTTATCTTGAATATGCATCAGACAAAGCCTTCAGCCGTAACGCTGCAGCAATTTGTCCCGGTGTGCGGGGTCGATGTTGACCTTGCGCATGTCACCGCGCACATGGGGCAAGGCCAGCAAGCGCGGGTCCATGACCTTGAACCACAAGGGCGGTATGTAGGCGAGCGGGAACATGCCAAAGTAACCGCTGGGCAGTTGGGGCAAATTTTCAAAGTGACGCAGCGACTGGTAACGCCTGGACGGGTAAGCGTGGTGGTCTGAGTGCCGCTGCAAGTGAAACAGCGACAGGTTCGACACCACATGGTTCGCATTCCACGAGTGGTGCGGCTTGGGCGTTTCGTATCGGCCACTCGCCAGTTGCTCACGCAGCAGGCCATAGTGCTCGATGTAATTGGCCGAAGTCAATTGCCACCAAGCCACCATGTTGTGGATGGCCAAAAAGGGCACCATCACCCAGCCAAACGCCAGCACCAACCCCAACTGCAATGTGGCCGCGATGGCGTAGGACTGCAGCATGGTGTTGTGCCAGCCCCAGACGGCTTGCCCGGCTTTTTGGAGCCGCTTCTTCTCGATCTGCCAGGCGCGATGCACGCCACCGGGCAGCTCGCGCAAGGCAAAGCGGTAAATGCTCTCGCCCATGCGGGCGCTGGCGTGGTCCTCGGGCGTGGCCACCCAGCGGTGGTGGCCTTGCCCATGCTCGACCGTGAAGTGCCCATACACGGGCACCGCCAACACCAAGCGTGCCAGCCATTGCTCCACCCGGGTGTATTTGTGCCCCAACTCGTGTCCGGTGTTCAGGCCCAAACCGGAGTGCGTGCCCGCCACATACGCCAGCAGCACGATCGCACCCCATGACATCGCGTGCGCACCCACCCACCAGGCGCTGGCGATCAGGGCCACAAAATGCAAGGGCACCGTGGCCCAGGTCAGGTAGCGGTAGTAGGGGTCTTGGTCAAGTTCTGGCACCACCTCTTCGGGCGGGTTGTTTTCGTCTTCGCCCGACACGTAGTCCAACAAGGGCATCAGGCCATGGCTGATCACAATGGGCAAGGCCAGCGCCAACTCGTAGCCGCTCCAGGCACAAGCCGCCATGCCCACCAAGGGCCCCAAGGGGTAGAGCAGCGAGAGCAGCCACCACAGTCGCTTGCGGTCCGAATACTGAACACGCGCACCTTGGGCGTCCAATGCCACGTACTGTTTGACCATGGTTGTTTCCTGGTGGGGTTCAAGTGCCATCAAATGCCCAGCTGCTTGCCCGCCAGCTCTTTCATGATTTCCTCGGCTCCGCCGCCGATCATCATCACCTTGACCTCGCGGTAGATGCGCTCCACCCGTGTGCCCCGCATGAAGCCCATGCCGCCCAGAATTTGGACCGCCTGATCGGCGCAAAACTGCATGGTCTGCGTGGTGTGGTTTTTCAGCATGCACAGCTCGGCCACCGTGCGGGGGCTGTGGTCGCCCGCATCCAGTTTTTGCGCCAGCTGCTCGAGCCAAGGCTGGCAAGACGCGATCTTCATCTGCATGTCGACCAGCTTGTGGCGGATGACCTGGCGCTCGATGAGCGGCGCGCCGAAGGTCTTGCGTTGGCGGGCCCAGTCGAGCGCGTCGTCATAGCAAACCTTGGCAAAGGCCCAAGCGCCCACCGCCAGCGTCAGGCGCTCGGTGTTGAAGTTCGTCATGATGGCGCGAAAGCCTGCACCTTCTTCGCCAATCAGGTGGTCGTGCGGCACGCGGCAACCGTCAAAGCGCAGGTGCGCCGTGTCGCTGGCCCACCAGCCCATCTTGCGCAGCGGCGTGCGCGACAGCCCCGGCGCATCGCCCGGCACCGCGATCAGCGACAGGCCCGAGGCCCCCGGCCCGCCCGTGCGCACCGCCACCGTGATCCAGTCGGCGCGCAAGCCCGAGGTGATGAACACCTTCTCGCCGTTCAGCACCCATTCACCCCCCTCCAAGCGTGCGGTGGTGCGGATGGCGGCCACGTCCGAGCCGCCACCGGGCTCGGTGATGGCCAACGCCGCAATTTTGTCGCCCGACAGCACCTCGGGCACGATGCGTTGTTTGAGGGCCTGTGAGCCCAACGCCACCACAGGGGGCAGCCCAATGGTGTGCGAAAACAAGCTGGCCAGCACCCCGCCCGAGCCAGCCTTGGCGGTCTCTTCGCTCACGATCAGGCGGTAGAGGTTATCGGCCTCGATGCCCCCATAAGCTTCGGGGTAGCCGATGGCCAGCAGGCCCAGATCAGCGGCTTTTTTGTAGAGCGCGCGCGGAAAGTACTCACCGCGCTCGGCGGCTTCGTCCCAGTCGTTGACGTGGGGCGCGATCTCGCGCTCGACAAACTGCCGAACCGTGGCGCGAAAGTCTTCATGGGCGGCGGTGTAGGGGTTCATGGTGTCGTCTCCGTGATCAAGCGGCCGCTTCGATTTCGGCCAACACGCGGCGGGCGGCCACCTGCTCGCCCGCCTGGGCATGCAGGCCCTTGACCTGTCCGGCGATGGGCGCGAGCAGACGGTGCTCCATCTTCATCGCCTCCATCACCAACAAGGTTTGACCCGCCTCCACGCTCTGGCCGGGCGCAACTTCAACGCGCACCACGCGACCGTGCATGGGTGCCAGCACCGCGCCACTGCTGGCGGTCTGGGCGCGGCTGGCCGCTTGCCAGCGCAGGTCTTCGCCGTGCAGCTCCAGAGCGCCCGCTTGCAACCAGAACTGGTCGCCCTGACGCACCAGCACAGCCTCCACAGGCTGCCCGTTCACAAACGCCGACACCTGGCCGCCAGCCACCCTGCGCAAGTCGGTGATGGCGACAACATGGTCTTTCCAGTGCGCTTGCCACTCAGCGCCCTGGCCTTGCACCGTCCAGACTTGCCGCTCGCCCTGCACTTGCATGGGCACCGCCGTGTCCACACGCCCCGCCGATTGCCAGCCTGCCCAGAGCGCGGGCAGCGGCGCGTCGGACGTGACCGCCAGGCACACGGCCAAAAGGCCATGCAGGTGCACCGCATTGGCCGCCTCAGGCGCTGGCAGGTGCTGGCCCAAGAAAGCGGTGCTGAAGTCCCCCGCCGCAAACACCGGATGCCGCAGCACCTGCGCCAAAAAGGCACGGTTGGTGGGCAGCCCGATGCACTGCGTGCGGTCCAGGCCATCGGCCAGTTGGCGCAAGGCGCTGGCGCGGTCAGGACCGTGCGCGATCAGCTTGCCCAACATGGAGTCGTAAAACGGGCTGATTGGCATGCCCGATTGCAGCGCCGCGTCACAGCGCAAGCCCGCAGGCGCTTGCCAGCGCAGCAAGCTGCCCGCTTGCGGCAAATGGTTGTGCGTTGGGTCTTCGGCGCACAGGCGCGCCTCGATGGCGTG
>CANBTZ010000114.1 GCA_947372495.1 Comamonadaceae bacterium
GACCCATCGCAAAAGCTGGTGATGGTGCACCTGGCGGCCAACGCCACCGCCAAGGCCGGGCAGACCAGCATGGGCCGGGAGATGGGGGCGCTTTGGTATGGTTTGGTGACGCACCAGGGCCGATGGTGAACGCCTTCAGCGTTTGTTGACCAGCACGATGCCAATGGCCACCAAAGCCAGCGCGGCCAGCAGCGTGGGGGTGGCCGCTTCGCCCAGGCCCAGCGTGCCAAACAGCAGCGCAAACAGCGGCGTGAGAAAGACGAACACCGAAATCTTGGTGGCGGGGTAGCGGCCGAGCATCCACATCCAGACCAGGTAGCTGGCAAAGGCGCCGATGACGGTCTGCGCCAGCATCGAGCCCCAGGCCATCGGGCTCCAGTCCAAAGTCCAGACCTCGCCCAGCGCGAATGAGATCCACGGCACGACCACGGCGGTGGTGGCGATTTGGTAAAACAAGAGCTTCTCGGGCGAGATGCGGGTGAGGTTGTTGGCGCGGATCGACACCGTGGTCAGCCCCCACAAAGCGCCCGCGGCCAGGCCCAGCAGGTCGCCCGTGGCACTGGTGCCCGTGGCTTGGCCCAAGCCTTCGCGCATGGCAAAGACCACGGCCACAAACGCGCACGCCAGCCCGGCCCACTGCAGCGGGCGCAGTCGCTCGGACTTGACGAACAGCGGCACCAGCGCCGCCACCCAAAATGGTGAGGTGTACAAAAACACCGTCAGGCGCGACGCGGCGGTGTGACGCAGCCCCAGGTAAATGCAGGCGAATTCGGCGGCAAACAGGCTGCCCGCCAGCAGCCCGGCCCAGAGGCTGCCGTCGCGCTCGAACAAACGCACGCCGCGCACGCGGCACCACACCATGAGCAGCACACAGGCGCCGATGCAGCGCAGGCTGGCCTGAAACAGCGGGGCCACCTCGTTCATGATGGCCTTGACCAGCACCTGCTGCAGGCCCCAGAACATGCAGCACGCCACCAGCAAGCTGATGGCCAGGGTGTCGAGGTGGTCTTTGCGTTGGACGGAAGAAGTCATCGCTGCATTGTGCCGCCTCGTCGCCCCAGTGCGCTGTCACCCCCAGGCCAGGGTTGGGCAGGCCGGGTGCAGCGGCTGCGCGGGTAACATGCAGGCTTGGATTTTTGTAGATGGCCACGCATGTTTTTGCCTCATTTTTCTGCGCTGGGCGCGGGCCCGCTGGTGTTGTTCTTGCATGGCGCAGGCGGCGGCTACCGCAGCTTTGCGCCGCAGGTCGAGTACTTTGCACGCGTTGGGTTTCGGGCGGTGGCCTGGGACATGCCCGGTTACGGCAGCAGCACCCCTGTGGAGCCCTATGGCGTGCGGGGGCTGGCGCAAAGTTGCGCGGCCTTGATCGAGGCTTTGCTGCCCAAAGACGCCACAGGTTCGGCGCGCAGCGTGGCGCTGGTGGGCCACGGCTTGGGCGGCATGGTGGCGCAAGAGGTGGTGATGCGCCGCCCCGAGCTGGTCAACCGATTGGTGCTCAGCGGCACCACCAGCCAGGCCGATGCAGCTTGGCGTGAAGACGCTGACGACCAGCTGCAGCAATTGGAAAGCACAGCGCAGGGCGACATGGCCCGCTTGAGCGAGGCGGTGGTGGCCTCGCAAGTCGGTCCGCTGGCGCTGCCCGAGGGCGTGCAGCTGGCGCGCCACTGCATGGCGCAGTTGTCGCCCGTGACTTACCGCCTGGCTCTGCAAGCGCAGGCCAGCTTTGACCGCGAGGCGGTGTTGTCGCACATCCATGTGCCCACGCTGCTGCTCACGGGCGAGCATGACCGCAAATCGACGGTCAGCACGGTCGAGCGCATGACCGCTCAGATCGCGGGCAGCCGCTGGGTGCAGTTGCCCGGCATTGGCCACTTGCAAAACCTGGAAGCCCCCGACGCGTTCGACGCGCTGGTGCTCGACTTCTTGCGCGAACCCCACACTTCGCGGCTGCATTGACGCCGCCGCACCGATGGAACACCCCCCACATGTCTGATCAGGATTTTTTCAAGGCTTCGCTCACCCGCCGTGACTGGAGCCGCCATGCGCTGGCCTTGGCGCTGGCCCCCTGGAGCTTGCCCACCGCGCAGGCCCAGCCCGCGGGCAGCGCCGATGCCGCCAAAGGCCCGCGTTGGCAGGTCGACCCGTTTGCCCTGGGCGTGGCCAGTGGCCAGCCCCGGCCCGACAGCGTGGTGCTCTGGACCCGCTTGCTGATCGCCGAAGCCGATGCCGCCCACAAGGCCCAGCCGCAGTCGGTGCTGTGCGAGGTGTTTGCCGACGAAGCCCTGCGCCAGCCCGTGCGCCAGTGGCGGGTGCAGACCGACGCCAGCCGCGCCCACAGCGTGCATGTGATCGCGACCGGCCTGCAGCCGGGGCGCAGCTATTGGTACCGTTTTGTCTCGGGCAGCGCCACCAGCCCGGTGGGCCGCACCCGCACCAGCCCGGGTGACAACGACAAGGTGACGCAGCTGCGCATCGCGCAGACCTCGTGCCAGCATTTCGAGCAGGGCTACTTCGTGGCCCACCGCGAGATCGCCAAGCGCGATGTGGACTTTGTGCTGTTCTTGGGCGACTACATCTACGAGAGCAGCAACCCGCGCTACCAGGTGCGCAAGCATGTGGGCGGTGTGCCGCAGACGCTGGACGACTACCGTCAGCGCCACGCGCAGTACAAGGGCGATGCCGACCTGCAGGCCTGTCACGCCGCGCACCCCTGGGTCATGACCTGGGACGACCACGAGGTGGTCAACGACTACGCCAACGACCAGGACATGAAGTTCACCGACCCGCAGGTGTTCTTGCGTCGGCGTGCGGCGGCGTACCAGGCTTACTTTGAGCACATGCCTGTGCGGTTGGGGCCAGACCCGGCGCAGCCGCACCTGATGCGCATCCACGACCAGATGCGCTGGGGGCAGCTGGCCGACATTTGGACGCTCGACTGCCGCCAGTACCGCAGCCACCACGCCTGCCCTGACCCGAACCGAGGGGGTGGTCGGGTCGTGGTGGGCTGCACCGAACTGCAAGACGCCGAGCGCAGCATGCTGGGGGCAGCGCAAGAGCAGTGGCTGTACCCGAGTCTGGCCCAAAGCACCCGGCGCTGGAAGCTGCTCGCGCAGTCCACGCAGATGAGCTCTTCGGGCATCGCCACGCCGCTGGGGCGCAGCAGCTTCACCGACGGCTGGGACGGCTACCCCGTGGCGCGGGAGCGCCTCTTGAACACCATTGCGCAGGCCCGGCTGCAAGACGTGCTGGTGCTGGGCGGGGACGTGCACATGAACGTGGCGGCCAACCTGCGCGTGCGACCCAACGACGACAAATCGCCCATCGTGGCCAGCGAGATCGTCACCACCTCGATCAGCTCGCGCGGCATGTCCGAGACGCTGTTGGCGCAGATCCGCGACAACAACCCGGACATCGTGCACGCCCGCGCTGACGAGCGCGGTTACACCCATGTGGAAGTGCAGCCCTCGGGCGTGCTGGCGCAGATGCGCACCACGCCGCACCCGGCCATGGAAGGCAGCCGACTGCAGACCCAGGCCCAATGGGCGCTGGCCAGCGGCATGCCGGGACTGATCAAGGCCTGATGGGCAGAACGAAAGGGCTGGGGTCGGTCAAAATGTGACGCCCCAGTCGCGACTTGAACGGGGTGCATACAATGTGACCCCATGAGCACGAACCCAGCCTCCACGCCCAAAAAGTCCTTCAAGCAGCAGATGCTCGCGGCACGAGAGACGGCGATCATCGAGTCGGTCAACCGTTTGCTGGCCGAAAAGGGCTTTGACGCCATGACGGTGGACGAGGTGGCGGCAGAAGTGGGCATCGCCAAGGCCAGCTTGTACAAGCACTTTGCGAGCAAAGAAGAGCTGGCCTGCGCGGCCATGGTCACGGCCATGCAGCGGGCGCAAGCCTTCATCCAGACCTTGCCCGCAGCGCCTTCGCCGCTCGACAAGCTCAAAAGCGTGACGCGCTGGACCATGGGTCTCAAGATCCAGGGCCTGATGCCTTCGCTGCCGGCCCAAAACTCCAGCTTGCGCGCCACCTTGATGGCCAGCAAGGACTACATGGACGGCCTGATGGAGGTCAGCGACGTGCTGGGCGGCTGGATCGAGCAGGCGCAAGCGCAAGGCCAGATCAACCCGGCGCTGCCTGCGGTGGCGGTGCTCTACACCTTGTTTGCCAGGGCCTGCGACCCGGTGATCGAGTTCCTCAAAATGGGTGAGCAACACAGCGACGAGGAGATCCTCGACCTGGTGATGAGCACCTGCTTTGACGGGCTGCGCGCCCGCTGAACGGTTTTCAGCGCACCAAGAGCACGGGCACTTTGCACCGCGCCAGCACCTGCGTGGCCACCGAGCCCATGACCAGGTTGCCCCAAGCGCCATGACCGTGTGAGCCCAGCACCACCATGTCGAACTTCCCGGCTTCGGCTGTCTTGGCGATGGTCTCGCCCGCATGCCCCACCTTGCTCAAGGATTTGGCGTCGATGCCGTGACGCAGCAAGAACTGGGTCACCGGGCCCAACACTTTTTCGAACTCTTCGCGGTGGTAGGTCTCAACCACGTCCTTGCCGACCACTTTGCGGGCGTGCACGGGCAACTGGGCTTGGACCGCCAGCAAGGTGAAGCGGTGTGAGGGGCTGAACAGCGCCTCGTGCGTGACCAGATAGGCCAGCATTTTTTGGGTGAAGGGGCTTCCGTCGACGGCGAGCAGGATTTTCATGAAACGCCTTGGGTTGGGGTGCAGTGTCTTGAACTGCAGCCACTGTAGAGCGCACCCCTACACGGGCACCGTGCGCTGCGGCACAAAACCCAGGTGTTCCTGCTTTTTGTCGTATCCGCGCGGATTGGCCACCACGCGGCAGCCTGCGTGTTCGTAGTCGCTGGGGCAATGCAGGTGGCCGTGCAGCCAGAGTTGGGCATGCGCCAGCAGCGGGTCGAGCGCGTTGCAAAAGCCCGCCGTGCCGGGCACCAGTCCGTAGCGCGGGTCGCTGCTGCGCAGGCTGGGCGCAAAGTGCGTGACGACCACGGTGGGGCCGTCAAACGGTGTGTTCAGGGTGTGATGCAGCCAGTCTTGGCACACCAGGGCCTGTTCGCGCACCTGCTCAGCCAGCCAAGGCTCGCCCGTGCGGGTGGTGCCGGTTTTGCGCAGGTAGTAGTTGGCGGCGCGAAAGGCCTTGTCGCGCGCTTTGAGCTGGCGCGTGAATTGGCTGTTGGGGTGTTTGAAGTGCGCCGGGAATGTGCTTGACGCCGGGTCGGGCATGGTCTGCCCCGCCAGCGGCCCCAGCGCGTCAAAGTCGGTCCACAGCGTGGTGCCCACGAAGCGCACACCGCCGAGCTGCACCACCTCGCGCTCGAGCCAGGTGATGCCCAGCCGCTCGCAGGTCTCGCGCAGTCGGGTGTGGGCTTCGTCAAAGTCCAAGCCGTCGTATTCGTGGTTGCCCGGCACAAACAGCACGGGCGTGGGCCAACCGTGGCGGGGTGAAAAGCGCTGCAGCCCAAAGTCGGCGTCGCCCTGCGCAGCAAGGGCCGATCCGGCTTGGTAAGAGCCGATGTCGCCAGCCAACACCAGCAGGTCTGCCCCAGGCGCGGGCTCGGGCACAAAACCGGGATGCGACTCCAGGTGCAGGTCAGAGAGCAGTTGGATGTTCATGTGGCCTCATCTTGCCCGAAGGCTTCACGGGCCACTTGCAGCAGGGCTTCGCGCAGCCATTGGTGGGCGCTGTCGTGTTGCACGCGGCGGTGCCACAGCGCCTGCACATGCACAGGCGGCACGTCGAGCGGCAATTCGTGCAGCACCAGTTGGTCGGTCATGCCCGTGGTGGGCACAAAGTGGCGGGGCAAGACGGTGAGCAGGTCCGAGTTCACCACCACGCGGCCTGCCGTGAAGAACTGGTTCACGGTCAGCACGATGCGCCGCTGGCGGCCAATGGAGGCCAGCGCCTCGTCGACAAAGCCATAAGGCCGCCCTGAAAAGCTCACCAGCAGGTGGCGCGCGGCGCAATAGCTGTCAAGCGTCAGCGTTTGCTCGGCCAGCGGGTGGCCACGCCGCATGACGCAAACGTATTCCCCGGCGTACAGGTGCTGGTGCCCGAAGGTGACCGCTTCGCCCGCTTGGGCGCGGGCCGTCAGATCCGTCAGCACCGCCGGAAAGTAGCCCAGCGCCACATCGGCCACGCCGTCGGCCAGCAACTGGCGCGGGTCACGCGTGGTCAGGGGCAGCACCCGCAGCGACACACCGGGCGCGTCCCGCTCCAGGCGGCTGGCCATGCCCCCCATCAGCTCGGCTGCGGTGGCGTCGGCCATGCCCAGCACAAAGGTGTTGCTGGCCTGGGCGGGCACAAAGGCGCTGGGCACGATGGCCGATTCGAGCTGGCGCAGGGCCTCGCGCACGCTGGGCCACAGTGCCACCGCGCGCGGCGTGGGGGCCAGCCCTTGGCCTTGCCTGCGCACCAGCTCGTCGCCCAGGGTGTCGCGCAAACGGCGCAGGGCGTTGCTGACCGCAGGCTGGGTGAGCGACAGGTTGTGCGCTGCACGGGTCAGGCTGCGCTCGGCCATGACCTCGTCAAAGACCCGAAGCAGGTTCAGGTCCAGAGAGCGAAAGGAAAGGGCGGGCGCGGCGTTCATGGTCTATTCATCACTGCTGTGAATGATACACATCATGAATATAAAGTTGAACAACACGGGTATAAACCCTATATTCGGTTCATGGTTTTGTTAACTTGAATTCACAAAACTGCAAATTCGTCAAAAGGGAATCAAAAATGAACTCGCAAACACACACCTCCATGAACGCTCTGGCGCAGGCGCAAAAGCCCGCCACTTCTTCCAAAGCACTGGCCAGCTTGCTGCTGGGCGCAGGCGTGGCCACCTTGGTGGTCATGGCCGACCAGCTGATGGAGCCTTGGGCCGAGAGCCATGTCATTGCCGCCTGGATCGCCCTGTGGGCCGTGGCCGTGTTGGCGATTGCTGCGCTGCGCGGTCTGTCGCGTCATTTGGCACAAAACGTGATGCAAGGTCTGGACGGCTGGTCTGCCAGCTTGGCACAACAGCGTTCGGACCGCCGCCTGTGGGCCATGGCCCAGAGCGACAGCCGCATGATGTCGGACTTGCAAGCCGCCTTTGACCGCGAAGACGACGAAACGGCCCCTGCCCAAGACCTGGTGGCCCTGAGCCGCCGCCGCGCCGCCCGCATCGTGCGCAACCGCCTGCACTACATCTGAACCGCCTGACGGCGTTCAGCATCCAAGCCACCTTCGGGTGGCTTTTTTGTTGGGCACATTGGCCCATAAAAAAACCGCCCCGGTTTGTGGCCGGGGCGGTTTCGAGACTCGGCGCCGGGTGGGCGCTGAACCTGTTTCTGTGTTGATTGTCAGGCGGCCAGGCGGGCTTGCAGCGAGGCCTTGGTGTCCAGCAGTGCCTTGGGCAGATGGAACGCCAGCTGGGCAAAGTGCTCATCGTGCAGCTTGAACTCGGCTTGCCAAGCGGCTGGGTCGATGCTGGTGACCGACTTGAACTGATCGGCGCTGAAGTCCAGACCGGTCCAGGTGATTTCGCTGTAAGTGGGGGCCACGCCGAACATGGTGTCTTGGCCAGCGGCTTTGCCTTCCAGGCGGTCAATCATCCACTTGAGCACGCGCATGTTGTCGCCGTAGCCAGGCCAGACAAACGAGCCGTCTTCGCCTTTGCGGAACCAGTTCACGCAGTACATGGCGGGCAGCTTGTGGCCAGCGGCCTCAGCCTTGGCGCCGGTGTCCAGCCAGTGCTGGAAGTAGTCGCTCATGTTGTAGCCGCAAAATGGCAGCATGGCGAACGGGTCGCGGCGCACCACGCCTTGCGCGCCAAAGGCGGCAGCGGTGGTTTCAGACCCCATGGTCGCGGCCATGTACACGCCTTCGGTCCAGCTGCGCGCTTCAGTGACGAGTGGCACGGTGGTCGAGCGGCGGCCGCCGAACATGAAAGCGTCGATCGGCACGCCCGCAGCGTCGTCCCATGCGGGGTCGAGCGCCGGGTTGTTGGCGGCAGCCACCGTGAAGCGGGCGTTGGGGTGAGCGGCCTTGGCGCCGGTCTCTTTGGCGATCTGGGGTGTCCAGTCCTTGCCTTGCCAGTCGATCAAATGGTCGGGCAACTTGCCGGTGTCTTTTTCCATGCCTTCCCACCACACGTCGCCGTCGTCCGTGAGGGCCACGTTGGTGAAGATCACGTCCTTGTGCAGGCTCAGCATGCAGTTGGGGTTGGTCTTCATGTTCGTGCCAGGAGCGACGCCAAAGTAACCGGCTTCGGGGTTGATGGCGTACATCTTGCCGTCGGTGTGGGGCTTGACCCAGGCGATGTCGTCGCCGATGGTGGTCACGCTCCAGCCTTCGAAGGCCTTGGGGGGCACCAGCATCGAGAAGTTGGTCTTGCCGCAAGCGCTGGGGAAAGCGGCCGCAACGTGGTATTTCTTGCCCTCGGGGTTGGTCACGCCCAAGATGAGCATGTGCTCGGCCAGCCAGCCTTGGTCTTTGCCCATGTTGGAGGCGATGCGCAGTGCAAAGCACTTCTTGCCCA
>CANBTZ010000115.1 GCA_947372495.1 Comamonadaceae bacterium
ATGGGGCGTCCGGCCATCGTGTTTGCGCCCAACAAGACGTTGGCCGCGCAGTTGTACAGCGAGTTCCGCGAGTTCTTCCCGAAGAACGCGGTCGAGTATTTCGTCAGCTATTACGACTACTACCAGCCCGAGGCCTATGTGCCCCAGCGCGATCTGTTCATCGAAAAGGACAGCGCCATCAACGAGCACATCGAGCAGATGCGCCTGAGTTGCACCTAGAGCATCATGGAGCGGCGCGATGTGGTGATTGTGGCCACCGTGTCGGCCATCTACGGCATTGGCAATCCAGAGAGCTACCACCGCATGATCATGACCTTGCGGGCAGGTGACAAGCTGGGTCAGCGGGATGTGATCGCCCAGCTGATTCGCATGCAGTACCAGCGCAACGACATGGAGTTCTCGCGCGGCAAGTTCCGGGTGCGCGGCGACACGATCGACGTGTTTCCGGCTGAGCACTCCGAGCTGGCGATCCGCATCGAGCTGTTTGACGACGAGGTCGAGAGTCTGCAGCTGTTCGATCCGCTCACCGGTCGCATTCGCCAGAAGATCCCACGCTTCACGGTCTACCCGTCCAGCCACTACGTGACGCCCCGGGACAAAGTGCTGGCAGCAGTCGAGACCATCAAGCTCGAACTCGACCAGCGCCTGAAAGAACTGGTGGGCATGGGCAAGTTGGTCGAAGCCCAGCGCCTGGAGCAGCGCACCCGGTTTGACCTGGAAATGCTGTCCGAGGTCGGCCACTGCAAGGGCATCGAAAACTACACCCGTCACCTGTCGGGCGCGGCGCCGGGCGAGCCGCCCAGCACTTTGACCGACTACATGCCCGCAGATGCGATCATGTTTTTGGACGAAAGCCACCAGATGATCGGTCAGCTCAATGCCATGTACAACGGCGACAAGGCACGCAAGACCACGCTGGTCGAATACGGCTTTCGCTTGCCCAGCGCGCTGGACAACCGACCGCTCAAGTTCGAGGAGTTCGAGCAGCGCATGCGCCAGTGCATTTTCGTGTCGGCCACGCCCGCCGACTACGAAAAAACGCATTCGGGCAAAGTGGTCGAGCAGGTGGTTCGGCCCACCGGGCTGGTGGACCCGCTGGTCGAGGTGCGCCCGGCCACGCACCAGGTGGACGATGTGCTGCAGGAAATCCGCATCCGTGTGGACAAAAACGAGCGGGTGCTCATCACCACGCTGACCAAGCGCATGTCCGAGCAGCTGACCGATTACCTGTCTGACAACGGCGTCAAGGTGCGTTATCTGCACAGCGATGTGGACACCGTCGAGCGGGTCGAGATCTTGCGCGACCTGCGCCTGGGGGCCTTTGACGTGCTGGTGGGCATCAACCTGCTGCGAGAGGGCTTGGACATTCCTGAGGTGTCTCTGGTGGCCATTTTGGACGCCGACAAGGAGGGCTTTTTGCGCTCCGAGCGCAGCCTGATCCAGACCATTGGCCGTGCCGCGCGCAACCTGAACGGCAAGGCAATTTTGTATGCCGACCGCATCACCGAATCGATGAAAAAAGCCATCGGTGAGACCGAGCGCCGACGCCTCAAGCAAATCGCCTACAACGAAGAGAACGGCATCACGCCCAAGAGCATCGTCAAAAAGGTGCGTGACCTGATCGATGGCGTCTACAGTGAAAAATCCGGTCAAGAGGCGGCGCGCCTAGAACAGGCGGCCATGCAAAAGGCCAAGGTCGAAGACATGAGCGAGAAGGACATCGCCAAAGCCATCAAAGTGCTCGAAAAACAGATGATGGAGCACGCCCGCAACCTGGAATTTGAAAAAGCCGCTCAAGTGCGCGACCAGTTGGGCATCCTCAAAGAGCAGGCCTTTGGTGCCGTCGGCGGCGACAACGTGCTGCCTTTGATCCGCGCCTGACAGCGAATGAATTTGAGGTGGTTCGAAAACAGACTGTGCAGTTCAGTAACCCGAGCAATTTGATCGGGATTGGGCTATACTTGAGTCCTTTAGTCGGGAACCCGGGGCATTTCCGGGCCGGCACGAGGTTCAGCCCAATCACCAGGAGCTCGCCATGCGTTTGACCACCAAAGGCCGTTTTGCCGTGACCGCCATGATTGACCTGGCACTTCGCCAGCAGTCGGGCCCTGTCACCTTGGCTGCCATCAGCCAGCGCCAGCAGATTTCCTTGTCCTACCTTGAGCAGTTGTTTGGCAAACTGCGCCGCCACAACCTGGTGGAGTCCACTCGTGGGCCGGGCGGTGGTTACAGCCTGGGCCGCAAGGCAGACCAGATCACGGTGGCCGACATCATTTTGTCCGTCGACGAGCCGATTGACGCGACGCATTGTGGTGGCAAGGAAAACTGCCATGGCGGTGACAGCCGTTGCATGACCCACGACCTGTGGGCATCGCTGAACGCCAAAATGGTCGAATTCCTCGACTCGGTTACTTTGCAAAAGCTGGTGGATGACCAGCTCTCCAAGGGCCTGGTGGTCGAGAACAAGCCCGCCATCAAGCGGGCCATCTCTTCGGTGCCGGTGGTCAAGCCCATCCGCATCACTGGCCCCAACTCTGTTTTTGAACTCGGCAACGTGTTCGCCAAATCCTGATCATTTTCAAGAAGTACGCCATGGACAGCACACCACATTTCCCGATTTACATGGATTACGGCGCCACCAACCCCTGCGATCCGCGGGTGGTCGACGCCATCATTCCTTGGTTGCGCGAGCATTTTGGCAACCCCGCATCGCGCAGCCATGCCTGGGGTTGGGAAGCCGAAGCGGCGGTTGAAAACGCCCGCGAAAACGTGGCAGCCCTGATCGGCGCCGACCCACGCGAAATCGTCTGGACCAGCGGTGCAACAGAGTCCAACAACCTGGCCATCAAGGGCGCTGCGCACTTCTACAAGACGCGCGGCAAGCACCTGATCACGGTCAAGACCGAACACAAGGCGGTGCTCGACACCATGCGCGAATTGGAGCGCCAGGGTTTTGAAGTGACCTACCTCGATGTGCAGGCCGATGGCTTGCTGAGCATGGACGCACTCAAGGCCGCCATTCGCCCGGACACCATCCTGATCAGTGTCATGTTCGTGAACAACGAAATCGGCGTGATCCAAGATGTGACCGCCATTGGCAATTTGTGCCGTGAAAAAGGCATCATCTTCCACGTCGATGCGGCCCAAGCCACAGGCAAGGTCGAGATCGACATGAATACCTTGCCCATCGACCTGATGAGCCTGGCTTCGCACAAGACCTATGGCCCCAAGGGCATTGGCGCTTTGTATGTGCGCCGCAAGCCCCGCATCCGCCTGGAAGCGCAGATGCACGGCGGCGGTCACGAGCGTGGCATGCGCTCGGGCACTTTGCCGACCCACCAGTGCGTCGGCATGGGTGAAGCGTTTCGCATTGCCAAGCTAGAAATGGCCCAGGACAACGCCAAGGCCCGTGCGCTGCACGACCGCTTGGTCAATGGCCTGAAAGACATGGAGCAGGTCTTTTTGAACGGTCACGCCACCCAGCGCGTGCCGCACAACATCAACATGAGCTTCAACTTTGTCGAAGGTGAGTCGCTGATCATGGGCATCAAGGGCCTGGCGGTGTCTTCGGGCTCGGCCTGCACCTCGGCCAGCTTGGAGCCCAGCTATGTGTTGCGCGCTCTGGGCCGCAGCGACGAGCTGGCCCACAGCAGCTTGCGCATGACGATTGGCCGCTGGACCACCGAAGCCGAAATCGACACAGCGATCGCCACCATCCGCGAGAACGTGACCAAGCTGCGCGACCTGAGCCCCTTGTGGGAAATGTACAAAGACGGCATCGATCTGAGCACCATCCAGTGGGCTGCCCACTGAACTGAATACGGAGAAACACCATGGCTTATTCTGAAAAAGTGGTTGACCACTACGAAAACCCCCGCAACGTCGGCTCCTTTGACAAAGGCGACGAAGACGTGGGCACCGGCATGGTCGGCGCGCCCGCTTGTGGCGATGTGATGAAGTTGCAAATCAAGGTCAACCCACAAACGGGCGTGATCGAAGACGCGCGCTTCAAGACCTACGGTTGTGGTTCGGCCATCGCTTCCAGCTCGCTCGTGACCGAGTGGGTCAAGGGCAAAACGCTCGACCAAGCCGCAGCGCTGAAGAACAGTGAGATCGCCGAAGAGCTGGCCCTCCCGCCCGTGAAGATCCACTGCTCCATCCTGGCCGAAGACGCCATCAAGGCAGCCGTGGATGACTACAAGAAAAAGCACGCGCAGTAAGGCAAACCATGGCCATCACCGTCAGTGAAGCCGCAGCCCGGCATGTGAACCGCTACCTGTCCAAACGGGGCAAGGGCCTGGGCGTGCGCCTGGGCGTCAAGACCACCGGCTGCTCGGGTTTGGCTTACAAACTCGAATACGTGGACGACGCTGAGCCCGAAGATGTGATCTTTGAAGGTCATGGCGTCAAGGTGTTGGTCGACCCCAAAAGCCTGGCTTACATCGACGGCACCGAGCTCGACTTTGTGCGTGAAGGCCTGAACGAGGGCTTTCGCTTCAACAACCCGAACGAACGTGACCGCTGCGGTTGCGGTGAATCGTTCCGCGTCTGAGCAGCCGAGCGCGTGATTTCACTCCAGGCCAACGATTTCGAGCTGTTTGACGTGCCGCAGCAGTTCGCACAAGACCGTGGTCAGCTCGACGAGCGCTGGAAAGCCCTGCAACGCGAAGCGCACCCCGACCGTTTTGCCGCCGAAGGCGCTGCCGCCCAGCGCGTGGCCATGCAGTGGTCGGTGCGCATCAACGAAGCGCACCAGCGCCTGAAAGACCCGCTCAAACGCGCCGCTTACCTTTGCGAGTTGCAAGGTGCTGCGGTGCAGGCCGAAAACAACACGGCCATGCCCGCTGCTTTTTTGATGCAGCAAATGGCTTGGCGCGAAGCGCTTGAAGACACCGACCAGCTGGGCGCGCTGGAGACGCTGGCCGACGAGGTGGCCGCAGAGCGCAAACGCGTGCAGCAATCGCTGAGCCAACTGCTGGATGTTGAGCGTGACCCTCAGGCAGCGGTTGGGCAGGTGAGGGCGCTGATGTTCATTGAGCGATTTGCCCACGAGGTGGACGCTAAACTCGACAAGTTGTCGGCCTGACCGCGTCCTTCAAGAGGACGCTTTTTGTTGAAGAACCATGGCGTTATTGCAGATTTCCGAACCCGGGCAGTCGCCTGACCCGCACCAACGGCGCATCGCCGTTGGCATTGACCTGGGCACCACCCATTCCTTGGTGGCGTCGGTGCGCTCTGGTGTGGCCGAATGCCTGCCTGATGGCCAAGGCCGGGTGATCTTGCCCTCGGTGGTCCGCTATTTGCCAGAGCAAGGCCGCCAGATTGGCTGGGACGCCCAGGCGAATGCGGCGCTGGACCCCGCCAACACCATCGCCTCGGTCAAACGCTTCATGGGGCGTGGCCTCAAAGACGTGGCGCACCCTGAAAAACTGCCTTACCAATTTGTGGATCAGCAAGCCGGGATGCTGTCGATCCAGACGGTGCAGGGCCCCAAGTCCCCGGTGGAAGTCAGCGCCGAGATACTGGCCACCTTGCGTTACCAGGCCGAAGACAGTTTCAATGACGACCTGTATGGGGCCGTCATCACTGTGCCGGCTTATTTTGACGACGCCCAACGCCAGGCCACCAAGGACGCGGCCCAACTCGCTGGGCTCAACGTGTTGCGCCTGATCAACGAACCCACCGCCGCGGCCATCGCCTATGGCCTGGACAACGCGAGTGAAGGCATCTATGCCGTGTTCGACCTGGGGGGGGGCACGTTCGATATTTCTGTGTTGCGCCTGACGCGTGGCGTATTTGAAGTCATGGCCACCGGGGGTGACTCTGCGCTGGGTGGCGACGACTACGACCGGGCGCTGGCCGATTGGGCGCTGGCGCAGGTCAGCGGCGTGCAAGCCGATACGCCCGAAGACAAGACCCGCCTGAAGGCCGCGGCACGCGCCGCCAAAGAAGCGCTGACCGACGCCGCCAGCACCACGCTGAGCGTGCAGTTGGCCTCGGGCAGTCTGAATGTCCAGGTCGGCCGGAGCGACTTTGAACGCGTCACTGACGCCTTGACTGCCCGCTGCTTGTCGGCGGTGCGCAAGGCGCTGCGCGATGCGGGCCTGTCCAAAGAAGAAGTCCAAGGCGTGGTCATGGTGGGCGGCTCGACCCGCATGCCGCAAGTGCAGCGCGCGGTGGGGGACTTTTTCGGACAAGCACCGTTGAACAACCTCAACCCCGACGAGGTGGTGGCACTGGGTGCAGCCATCCAGGCCAACCAGCTGGCGGGCAACGATTCGGCCGGGGACTTGCTGCTGCTGGACGTGATCCCACTGTCGTTGGGCATCGAGACCATGGGCGGCCTGGTCGAGCGCATCGTGCCGCGCAACCAGACCATCCCCACCGCCATGGCGCAAGACTTCACCACTTACCAGGACGGCCAAACCGCGCTGGCGCTGCATGTGGTGCAGGGCGAGCGCGACTTGGTGCAAGACTGCCGGAGCCTTGCGCGGTTCACGCTGCGGGGTATCCCGCCCATGGCCGCAGGGGCCGCGCGCATCCGCGTCACGTTCACCGTGGACGCCGACGGCTTGCTGCAAGTCAGCGCCAAGGAGCAGATCAGTGGCGTGGAGGCGCGCATCGACGTCAAGCCATCGTATGGCCTGTCGGATGAGCAGATCGCCGCCATGCTGCAAGACAGCTTTGCCACGGCCCAGCAAGACATGCAGGCGCGCGCCTTGGTCGAAGCCCGGGTGGACGCCGACCGCATGCTGCTGGCCACGCGCAGTGCGCTGGCCGCCGATGGCCATTTGCTTGCTGCCGAGCAGCGCGCCGCCATTGACCTGCTGATGCAGGCCTTGCAACAGTCGGTTCAGACCGAGCAGGACGCCAAGCGGCTGGAAGACGCCACACAAGCCCTGGCCAAAGGCACCGAAGCTTTTGCGGCCGAACGCATGAACCACAGCATCCAAAAAGCACTGGCTGGACAAAACATCCAGGCGCTGTGACACACCACTGAACAAGACACACCATGCCCGTCATCAAAATCCTTCCCCACGTTGAACTCTGTCCACAAGGCGCAGAGATCACGGCTGCGGCTGGCACCAGCATTTGCGAAGCCCTGCTCGAAAACCACATCCACATCGAACACGCCTGCGACATGAGCTGCGCTTGCACCACCTGCCACGTCATCGTGCGCCAGGGCTTTCGCAGCCTCAATGAGATGGAAGAAACCGAAGAAGACTTGCTTGACCGCGCCTGGGGCCTGGAGCCCGACTCACGCCTGGGCTGCCAGGCCATCGTGGCGCGCGAGGATCTGGTGATCGAGATCCCGCGCTACACCATCAACCACGCCAAAGAAAACCACTGAAAAGGCGGAGCGAAAAGCCATGCGTCAAATCGTTCTGGACACGGAAACCACGGGCCTGTCGGCCGAAGGGGGCGACCGCATCATCGAAATCGGTTGCGTGGAGCTGTATGCCCGCAAGCTGACCGGCAACAACCTGCACTTCTACATCAACCCCGAGCGCGACAGCCACGAAGACGCGCTCAAGGTGCACGGCATCAGCAACGAGTTCTTGCGCGACAAGCCCAAGTTCGCGCAACTGGCCGACGACATCCTGGCCTATGTGCAGGATGCCGAGGTCATCATCCACAACGCGGCGTTTGACATCGGCTTCCTCAACAAAGAACTTGAACGCGTGGGCAAGCCGCCGTTCAAAAAACACGTCTCAGGCGTGATCGACACCTTGGTCATGGCCAAGGAAATGTTCCCCGGCAAGCGCAACAGCTTGGACGCGCTGTGCGACCGCCTCGAAGTGGACAATTCGGGCCGCACACTGCACGGCGCTTTGCTGGACGCCGAATTGCTGGCCGACGTTTACATCAACATGACCCGCGGCCAAGAGGCCTTGGTGATGGAGTCGGTCGATGCAGTCAGTCAGACCACCACGGTGGTGAGCCGTGACCTGAGCCAGTTTGTGCTGCCTGTTTTGACCGCCAACGCGCAGGAAACGGCGGCACACGACGACGTCCTGGTCCAAATGGACAAAGCCAGCGGTGGAAAAACTGTCTGGCGACAATTTGAAACCGTCTCAAACGCCTGATTTTTGTGTCATAATTGTGGTCTTCGTTGCTTAGCAGCGAGGGGCGATTAGCTCAGCGGTAGAGCACTGCATTCACACTGCAGGGGTCACATGTTCGATCCATGTATCGCCCACCAGATTCAGCCCCGTAAGTCTTTGATTTACGGGGCTTTTTCATGCCCTTGGTGTTCTCTCGGTTGGCCAAACTGACGAGCATGGTTTGCGGGCCCCAAAAATCTCCCTCCGGGATTTTTGCTCAGCGGGTACGTGGCAAACTGCCGCGCTGGGCGATGCCCGTCAAAAAATCCGGCGCAACGATCTACCGAGGAACATCCCCATGAACATGCCGCAACTCACACCCGGTGCACTCAAAGGCCTGCGCGTGGTCGAGATGGGCCAGCTGATTGCTGGTCCCTTTTCAGCCAAGACGCTGGGCGACTTTGGTGC
>CANBTZ010000116.1 GCA_947372495.1 Comamonadaceae bacterium
AGCTGGCATTCATGCGCCGTGTCGAGCCAAAGCCGCTGAGGTGGGCGATCTCGGACGTGGGCAAGGGGCTGTCGTGCAGCCACTGTTTGGCATGCAGCAGCCGCTGGGTTTGCAAATACTGCAAAGGTGAAACTTGCCAGTGCGTTTCAAACACGCGGCGCAGGTGCCGGTCGCTCACGCCCAATTGGGCGGCCAGTGTGGTCATGGCTGGTGCTTTGCCGCCTTGGCGCAAAGCCTGGTCGAGCAGGCGGGCCGCCGCTTGCGCCAGGATGGCGCTGGCGTCCGTGGTCGACCACCAGCGCTGGGCCGGGGCCAGTTCGGGGCGGCACTTGAGGCAAGGCCGGAAACCCGCCGCTTCGGCCTGGGTGGGTGTTTCAAAGAAGCGGCAGTTTTTTGGCAGAGGCAAACGCACCCGGCACACGGGACGGCAGTAAATGCCTGTGGAGCGCACCCCCAGGAAGAACAGGCCGTCAAAGCGGGCATCCTTGTCCTGGAAGGCGCGGTAGCAGCGGCCTTCGTCGACGGGCTGACCGTGCAAGAACAGTTCCTGAGGGGTGTGCATGTGGGGCATGTTAGTCGCAAAAACCGAAGGCATGAGCCGTTTTCGGACATGCGGTTTCGAGGCAGTTTCGGAATGTTCGGCCGCCATTGACACCTACAATTGACGATCATTCTCTGCGCATCAACGGGTTCCTCATGCAAGTCACCGCATCCATCTTCAAAGCCTACGACATCCGGGGTGTGGTGCCGTCCACGCTCAACGAATCGGTGGCCGAGGGACTGGGCAAGGCATTTGGCACGCGTGCGCTGGCCGAAGGTCAACGCGCCGTGGCTGTGGGCCGCGACGGGCGCCTGAGTGGCCCCAGCCTGTCGGCCGCGCTCATTCGTGGTCTGGTGGCGGCAGGCGTGCGCGTCATCGACGTGGGTCTGTGCACCACCCCTATGCTGTACTTCGCGGCCAACACCGCTTGCCAGAGCGGCATCCAGGTCACCGGCAGCCACAACCCCAAGGACTACAACGGCTTCAAGATGGTGCTGGCCGGGCGTGCCATTTACGGCGACGAGATCCAGGCCCTGCGCCAGACGATGGAAACCGAATCCTGGCTTTTGCAGGCGGGTGGCAGCGTCGAGCACCTGGACGTGCTGGCCGACTACTCGCAGCGCATCGTGGGCGATGTGAAGCTGTCGCGCCCCATGAAGGTGGTGGTCGATTCGGGCAACGGCATTGCCGGGGCGTCGGCTCCGGGCATCTTCCGGGCGCTGGGCTGCGAGGTGATCGAGTTGTTCAGCGACGTCGATGGAGAGTTCCCCAACCACCACCCCGACCCCAGCAAGCCCGAGAACTTGCAAGACCTGATCCGCACTCTGCAAAGCACCGACGCCGAGTTGGGTTTGGCCTTTGACGGCGACGGTGACCGCCTGGGCATCGTGACCAAAGACGGCCAGAACATTTACCCCGACCGCCAGATGCAGCTGTTTGCCGAAGACGTGCTCCAGCGCGTGCCCGGCGGCACCATCTTGTTTGACGTCAAGTGCTCGCAGCGCCTGGCCCCGGCCATCGAGGCGGCGGGTGGCAAAGCCCTGATGTACAAGACCGGTCACTCCCTCATCAAGGCCAAGATGAAAGAGGTGGAGGCCGCAGGTGGCCAAGCCCCGCTGGGCGGCGAGATGAGTGGCCACATCTTCTTCAAGGAGCGCTGGTACGGCTTTGACGACGGCACCTACGCGGGTGCCCGTTTGCTGGAGATCGTCAGCCGCAGCATGGATGCCAACGCGGTACTCAACGCGCTGCCCAGCAGCTTCAGCACGCCTGAGTTGAACGTGGCCTGCGCCGAGGGCGAGCCCCACACCGTGACGCGTGCCCTGCAGGCCAAGGCGGCGCAGGCGTTCCCGTTGCCTGCCAAAGTGTCCGACATCGACGGCCTGCGGGTGGACTGGCCCGATGGCTTTGGCCTGATCCGCGCGTCCAACACCACGCCCGTGTTGGTGCTGCGTTTTGAAGGGCAGACCGAGGCGGCGCTGCACCGCATCGAAACGGCCATGCTGGCGCTGCTGCGCGAAGTCAAACCCGACGCGCAAGTGGGCGCATCGGCGCATTGATGGCGTTCATGCCTGGCGTGAGCCACACGGTCTACAACCTGCTGGTGCAACTGGCGCAGCCCCTGCTGCGCCGCAAACTGGCGCGCCGTGCGGTGGCCGAGCCCGGTTACGGCGTGGCAGTGCCCGAGCGCTTTGGCCACTACACGCAGCCCTTAGAGTCAGCGTCCGAGCTGGTTTGGGTGCATGCGGTGTCGCTGGGCGAGTCGCGGGCCGCAGGCATTTTGGTCCAGGCCTTGCGCGAAGCCCTGCCGGGTGTGCGCATCTTGCTGACCCACGGCACGGCCACGGGCCGCGCCGAAGGGCAACGGCTGCTGCGCGCTGGCGATGTGCAGGTCTGGCAGCCCTGGGACACCCCCGCTGCCGTGCAGCGCTTCTTGCGGCATTTCCGGCCCCGTCTGGGCTTGCTGATGGAAACCGAAGTCTGGCCCAACCTGGTGCTGCAAAGTCGCGCCTCAGGCGTGCCGCTGGCGCTGGTGAACGCCCGCATGAGCGACAAATCCCTGCGTTCGGCCCTGCGCTGGGCCAGCCTGATGCGGCCCACCTACGAGGCCTTGGCCGCCGTTTGGGCGCAGACCGAGGACGATGCCGAGCGCTTGCGCGCCTTGAGCGCCACGGTGCAGGCCGTCACGGGCAACCTCAAGTTCGATGCGCAGGCTGACGCAGCGCAGTGCGCGCAGGCGCAGGCCTGGCGCAGCGGCTTGACGCGGCCTGTGCTGATGTTGGCCAGCAGCCGCGAGGGCGAAGAAGCCCAATGGCTGAAGGCCGTGCGCAGGGTCCCTTCGGCCTTGCAGCAGGCCCAATGGCTGATCGTGCCGCGCCATCCGCAGCGGGTGGAAGAGGTGGAAGACTTGCTGTGGCAGGCCGGGCTGACCGTGTCACGCCGCAGCAGTTGGAGCGCGGCAGGCCCGCAGGGCACGGCAGAAGTTTGGCTGGGCGACAGCCTGGGCGAGATGGCGCTCTACTACAGCTTGGCCGATGCGGCCTTGCTGGGGGGCAGCTTTGCACCTTTGGGCGGGCAGAACCTGATCGAGGCTGCTGCCTGTGCCTGCCCGGTGTTCATGGGGCCGCACACCTTCAACTTTGCCGAAGTGGCGCAGCAGGCCGAGGCCGAAGGCGCGGCCCGGCGCGTGCTGGACATGGCGCAGGCGGTGGAGCTGGCTGTTGGCGCAGTGGCAGACACCGTGGCCATGCAAGCCTGGCGGACACAGGCGCTCGCGTTCACGCAGGCCCACAAAGGCGCAGCGCGGCGAGTGGCCGCGCTGGTGAAGGATTTGTCGGGTTTGTAGGCGCGCGGCCCTGCGGCAAAGTGGATCTTGTAGGAGCCGCGCCCTCGCGGCGATGCGGCCGATACAGGCCGCGAGGTTCATCCCACCATCGGCACGAGGGCGGGCCTCCTGCAACAAATGATCAGGGCGCCAGCAGGCTGTTGATGCTGGCCATGTCATCGGCCTTGAGCACGCCCGCGGCCTGGCGCAGCTTGAGCTGGCCGACCAGCACGTCGTAGCGGGCCTTGGCCAGATCGCGTTTGGTCTGGTAGAGCTGACTTTGGCTGTTGAGCACATCGATGTTGATGCGCACACCGACTTGGTAGCCCAGCTTGTTGGCGTCGAGCGCCACTTGGCTGGAGCTCTCAGCCGCTTCGTAGGCCTTGACCTGGCCGAGGCCCGATTGCAGGCCCAAGAAGGCGGTGCGGGTGGCTTGCGCCACTTGGCGCTGCGCACCTTCGAGGTCCATGCGGGCTTTTTCTTCCAGGGCCACGGTTTCGCGCAAGCGGTTTTGCGTGGCCAACCCTGCAAACAAGGGCAGGCTCAAGCTCACACCTGCGCTGGACACCGTGACTTGGTTGGAGTTGTTGCCCAGGTTGGCGGTGGAGGTGCCATTCAAGTTTTTCTGGACGTTGTAGCCCAGCGTCAAATCGACGGTGGGTTTGTGTCCCGCCATGGCTTTTTCGGACTCCAGTTTGGCGATCTCCAAATTGGCCTTGGCCAACAAGATGCTGGGGTGGGCTTGCTCGCTTTGGCCGATCCAGCCGTCAACGCCATTGGCTTCGACGCCCGGCAGGGTGGTGTTGAGTTTCAGGCGCAGCGGCGTGAGGCCGTTTTTACCGACCAACAATTCGAGCGCGACTTTTTTCACACGCAGGTCGTTGTCGGCGGCGATTTCCTGGGCAGTCACCAAGTCGTAACGGGCTTGGGCTTCACGGGTGTCGGTGATGGTGGCGGTGCCCACTTCGAAGTTGCGCTTGGCGCTGGCCAATTGCTCGGCCACAGCCGTTTTTTGGGCCTGAACAAAGGTCAGGCTGTCTTGCGAGGCCAGCACGTCAAAGTAAGCTTGGCTCACCCGCACGATCAGGTCTTGCTCGGCCTGGCTCAGAGAGGCTTGCGCTGCGTCCAAGCCCTTTTGGCTTTGCTGGTACATCGCCAAGTTGGCTGGACGGTACAGCGGTTGGGTGGCGTTCACGCCTGCGGTCTGCGTCGTGTAAGCGCGGCTCGACAGTGCCGGGTTGTAGGGCGTCAGGTCAAAGTTGGAGCGCGTGGCACCGGCCGAGAAGCCGATTTGAGGCAGCAACTGCGCCTTGCCCTGGTCCGCTTTGGCCAGGTTGGCGTCGTATTGCGACTTGGCCGACTGGAAGCTGGCGTCATAGCCCTTGGCCAAGTTGTACAGTTCCACCAGGCTTTGCGCCTGGCTGCTGCCGGCAAAGGCCAGCGACAACACCAAGCTCAGGGGCAGTTGGCGAAACAGGGATGAAGGACGGGACAGCAGCATGGACATCTTTCTTGAAAACCTGAAAAAAGCTCAGTGATCGGAGCTCAATAGATGGGAATGAGGGAATCGACCTGCGCCGACCAAGCGTGGATGCCGCCAGCGATGTTGACCACTTCGTAGCCGTGACCGGCCAGAAAGTGGGCCACCTGCATGCTGCGGCCACCGTGGTGACACAGGCAGGCGATGGGGCGGGTGCGGTCCAGTTCATCCAGCCGCGCCGGGATGGTTTGCATGGGCATGTGCAGCAAGTCCAGCTCGGGTGCGGTGGCGCTGGCGGTTTGCAGCTCCCAGCCTTCACGCACGTCCAGCAGCACCGGGCGCTGCGCTTGTGCGCTGGCCCACTGCACCAATTGGGAAGGGGTGATTTGCTGCATGGCTCAGAAAGCGAAGCGCGAGGGCTCGCTGAAACCTGCCAGGCGAGCCGTGTTCACATCCCAGGGCTGGGTGGTGGTGAACGCGGTTTCGCTGGTGCGGGTCACCACGGTGGCGCGCATCATGGGTTCTTGGCCCACGATGGCCACCAGGCGGCCGCCAACTTTCAGCTGAGCCAAAAGGGCTTGCGGCACTTCGGCCACAGAGCCCGACAGCAAGATGGCGTCAAAGGGGCCATCTGCGGCTGCGCCCTGGCTGCCGTCGGCGTTGCGCACGGTGACGTTGTTCACGCCCGCTTTGTAGAGGTTCTTCTGGGCTTGTGTGGCGAGACCGGCGTCAAGTTCCAGGCTCAGCACGCTGGCAGCCTGGTGGGCCAGCAGTGCCGCCATGAAACCCGTACCGGTGCCCACTTCGAGGACTTTGTCGGTTTTTTGCAGGGCCAACTCTTGCAGCAGGCGAGCCTGCACGCGCGGGGCCAGCATGACCTGGCCATTGCCCAATGGAATTTCCATGTCCACAAAGGCCAGGGCCTTGTGGGCCAGGGGCACGAAGTCTTCGCGGCGAACGATCGACAACAGGGCCAGCACTTGAGGGTCCAGGACCTCCCAGGGGCGGATTTGCTGTTCGATCATGTTGAAGCGGGCTTGGTTCAGGTCCATGTTTGACTCCGAGAGGAAAGTTGAGCGATTGGGGCCAATTTTACTGGTTGGGGCCTGCACTGGGCTGACCGGCAGGCGCAGAGGCTGGGGCCAGCCCGGCTTTGCGGCGCAACCATTGCGCCAGATCATCCATGTAGCAGTAAACGACGGGCACCACCACCAGCGTCAAGAGCGACGAGGTGATGACGCCACCGATCACGGCCTGGCCCATCGGGGCGCGTTGCTCCGAGCCTTCGGTCAGGGCAAAAGCCAGCGGCACCATGCCGAAAATCATGGCCAGCGTGGTCATCAGGATGGGGCGCAGCCGCACACGGGCGGCCAGCAGCAGGGCGGCGCTGCGCTCCATGCCGGGGATGCGGCGGCCGTCCGTGTCCGTCCGTTCTTCGCGGGCGCGGATGGCAAAGTCCACCAGCAAGATGGCGTTCTTGGTCACCAAGCCCATCAGCATGATCACGCCGATGATGGAGAACATGGACAGCGTGGAGCGGAAAGCCATCAAGGCCAGCACCACACCGATCAGCGTCAGCGGCAGAGCGGTCATCAGGGCCAGGGGCTGCAAGAAGCTTTTGAACTGGCTGGCCAGGATCATGTAAATGAAAATCACGGCCATGGCCAGCGCCGACACGGCGTAGCCAAAGGATTCGGCCATGTTCTTGGTGGAGCCGCCAAACTGGTAGCGGTAGCCCGGGGGCAGCTGCATGCTGTCCATGGTTTTGCGGATGTCGGCCGAAATCTCGCCCGCTGAGCGGTCGTAGGCATTGGCGTTGATGGCCACTTCGCGCATCAAATCGCGCCGGTTGATCTGGTTGGAGCCCGTGGATTCGCTGACCTTGGCCACTTGGCCCAAGCGAACGATGCGCTGCGCGCCATCGGCCGCAGAGGTCACGGCAAAGGGCAGGCGCTCCAGGTCTTGCGGGCTGTTGCGGCTTTCGGGGGCCAGGCGCACGTTGACGTCGTAGGTCTGGTCATCGGGCGCGCGCCAGTTGCCCACGGTTTGCCCGGCAACCAAAGTGCGCAGGGGCCCAGCCAGCTGGCCTGTGCCCAGACCCAGATCAGCGGCCGAGGCGCGCTGCACTTCAACCCGCAAAGTGGGTTTGTTGTCTTTCACGCTGGAGTCCATATCCACCAGGCCGGGAATGGCGCGGACCTTGTTCATGGCCTGACGGGCCAAGCGTTCCAGCTCGCGTTGGTCTGGGCCTTGCAGCGAAAACTCGATCTGTTTGTTGCCACCGACCGAGTCCAACAAACCGGCATGCGTGACCGTCACGCCTGGCACTTTGGCCAGCCGATCGCGCAGTGCGGCAGACATCTGGTCCACATTGCGTGCGCGCTCTTTGCGGTCGATCAGACGCACATAAACGCTGGCGCTGTTTTTGCCCAGGGCATTGCCCGTGTTGAGCGTGGCGAGGGTGTACCTGACTTCGGGAAACTCGCGGATGATGGCTTCCACTTGGCGCGTTTTGGCTTCGGTCGCCTCGATCGAGCTGCCCACCGGGGTCTGGAAGTTCACGTAGGTTTCAGAGAAATCGGCTTTGGGCACGAACTCGGTGCCGACAAAGCGGACCATGAAAATGCTCAACACAAAAACGCCGATCGCCAGCAGCACGGTCTTGCGCTTGTGCACCAGCGACCAAGCCAGAATGGTCTGGTAACCCTCGGCCAGCCGCTCGGTGGACTGGTCAAACCAGTGGGTGACGCGCCCAATGGTTTTGTCATAGAACGTGACCGGCGCGTGGTGCTTGCCATGGGCCTCGATGCTCGGGTCGTGCCAGATGCTCGAGAGCATGGGGTCGAGTGTGAAGCTCACGAACATCGAGATCATCACCGCCGCCACGATGGTGATGCCGAACTCGTGGAAGAACTTGCCGATGATGCCTTCCATGAAGCCAATCGGCAAAAACACCGCCACGATGGACAAGGTCGTTGCCAGCACGGCCAGACCGATTTCTTGGGTGCCGTCGAGCGACGCGTTGTAGGCGTCCTTGCCCATTTGCACATGGCGCACGATGTTCTCGCGCACCACGATGGCGTCGTCGATCAAGAGGCCCACGCACAGGCTGAGCGCCATCAGCGTGACCATGTTGATGGTGAAGCCGAACATCTGCATGAACATGAAGGTGCCGATGATCGAGATCGGCAGCGTCAGGCCCGTGATCACGGTCGAGCGCCAGGAGTTGAGGAACAAGAAGACGATCAGCACCGTCAGCGCAGCACCTTCGATCAGGGTGCGGCGCACGTTGTCCACCGCCACGCGGATCGGACGCGAGCCGTCGGCGATGGGCTCCAGACGGATGCCTGGGGGCAATTGCCCCTTCATTTCTGCGACCGTCTTGACCAAGCCATCGATCACGTCGATGGTGTTTTCGTCCTGCGCCTTCTGAATGGCCAGCAGCAGCGTGCGCTGTCCGTTGTACAGGGCCAGGGTGTCGATTTCTTGTGCGCCGTCTTGCACGCGCGCCACCTGCGACAGGCGGATCGAGGTGCTGCCTTTGCGGGCCACGATGATCTGGCCAAAGTCCTCAGGCCGGAGCATGCGCGACTCGACCTGCACCATGCGCTCTTGCTCGATGGAGCGGATCGCGCCCAC
>CANBTZ010000117.1 GCA_947372495.1 Comamonadaceae bacterium
GTGTTGACTGTGCCATGTGTTTGCTGTCATGGTTTCACTCCTGTTATCTGTTCACGCTTTGCATTTGCCGTTTGACGGCGCTGTTCAACTCTTGTGTGGTGGCCATGAAGCCCGTCATCATGGAGCCAAGGGCAATTCCGCAGACCAGCAGCATGATGGTGTTGATCTTTTCTGCCGACTGGCTGATCGATTTGCCCACCCGGTCGATGGAGCCCAGACCAATGCTGACAAAGGCCACCACCGGATCGCGCCGCTCCGAGGCGTCTGCAATTCGCTCTTCGAGGTCGGGGCTCAAGATACCAGTGGCAAAGGCGTAGCCGAATTTGGCGGCATCGCGGCTGGACAAGCGCTGCAAAATGGCTTTGACGTGCCACGCCATCCAGGGCGATGTGTAGCGCAGCGACTGCTGCAGCGCCGAGCGCAAGGACACTCCGGCTTGCATCATCGAGGCGAGCGAGACGATCAGCAGTGCGCCAGAGTAGTCTCGGTACAGGCTGTAGGGCAGGTGACGGTCCAGCCGGGTTCTGAGGCTGCCACTCCAGTGGGGCAGCGAGTAGAGAAAACCGACCAGCATCAGCGCCATGCCACCGAAAATGAACACGCCATAGCCCCGGATCGCAGTGGCCACGGCGTTGAGTGCTTTGCCCGATGGTGGCCACTCATTGACCGGCATGATTTGCTCGAGCACCGGCACGGCATAAAAGGAAAACCCCGTCAAAATGGCACTCATCAGGATGAGCAGGAACACCGGATAGTTCAGGCTCTTGCGCATGATGTCGTTCATTTTTTCGGTTTTCGACACCGTCTCCGACAGGAAGCGCAGGCCGTTAGCGATGCTTTCGTCACCATTGGTCTGCGCGGCATTGAGCACCATGAGTTCGGAGGCTGGCACGATGCCCCGCAGGCTGTTGGCCAATGAGCCGCGCATGGAGTTGACCAGAATTTGCTTGTACAGGAGGGCTTTTCCCGTGTCGCCTTTTTGGCGCGCCCGGTTCGCGTATTTTTTGAGGGTGGAGTACAGAGGCACCCGGTCGTCCAGCGTCATGGCCAAGTCAGCGTAGTAGGCCGCGCGGTCTTTGTGCAGGGCCGACTTGGCTTGCCGGATCAGAACATAGTGCCAGATGTTCATGCGTGCGCTCCCGCCACATGCCCAGGCAAAGGCGACACCACATTCTTGAAGCTGTGTGGGCTGCCAAAGGTGCTTTCAAAGTAGTAGGGGTCCACATTGCCGGTGGCAACCTCGTAGAGTGCATGGGCCCACGCCTCTTTGCCGGTCATGTCCGGGTCGTCAAAACCGGTCCTGCGCAGGCTGCGCCGGTAGCTCAGGGCTTCCATGTCCCGCCCCTCTTGCAGCAGTTGCAGCAAACGCGTGTCGGGCAACACCACCTCGGCGGCCACTTGCACACCTTTGGTGCCTTGCCGCTTGCCCGCAGAGTAATCGATGCCGGCGATGTGGCACTGCGGGCAACCCTGGTCGCTGGCAGCCAAAAACGTGTCGGGGTTCAGGCCGAAGATGGACACATAAGGTTCCAGCTCGGCATCGCTCATGACGTCGCGGGCTGGGCGTCGGCAGTGCACACAGCTGCGCGGCAGCAGCACTTGGTAGACCAAGGCGGAAATGAATTCTGGGTTGCAGACCGTGGCGCGGCTCAGACCAATCATTTTGGACGACAGGCGCGACACGATGCCCAGGGCCGAAGTGGCGTGGACGGTGGTGAAGATTTTGTGCCCGGTTTCAATGGCCGCTTGTGCCACTTCGCCAGACATCAGGTCTCGGATCTCGCCAAACATGCCGATGTCCGGGTCGAGCCGCAAGAACGCACGCATGGCTTCCAAAAAGGGGTTGTTGGCACTGCCCGAAGATTCGCCATTGCTGCGCTGGATGGACAAATGCGACACCCCATCGACCAGGTATTCAACAGGGTCTTCGATCGAGATGATTTTGCGGTCTCCTGTGCGGGCGAGGCTGTTGAGCATCGTGTTGAGCGTGGTGGTTTTGCCCGAACCGGTGATGCCCGCGATGAACACCCCGCCCCAGGCCGAGGCCGAGGCCATTTGCAATTGGGTCACCTGCGAAGGCAGGTAGCCCAAATGGTCGAGCGTGCGGTTTTTGTTCTCGGGCGAGCCCAGGCGCAAAATCCGCAAGACCACATCGAGCCCCCCCACCGAGGGGTGGCTTTGGTAGCGCAGAACGTATTTGCGTCCTTCGTGTTCGATGGGGATCATGGCCGCTTGTGGCAGCCGTGCGTTGAAGGCGGCATCGGTGCGTGACAATTCCTCGGCCAGCACCGTGTAGCCCGCGCTGACCGCGTCGATCATCATGGCCGAAGGGTAGCTGCGCAGGCGGCGCATGACACCGAAGATGCGCACCCGCACCGTCGCCAGCAGGGGCTGGATTTCCAGGTGCACATCGCTGGCCCCGGTCTCAATGACTTCTTTGATCAGGCCCATGAAGTTGCCGATCGGCACCGAGTCGCTGAGCATCTCCTGGATGAAGACCGCATCTTCGCGGCGTTGGTGGGCGGCCGAGCCGTCTTTGTCGAGTGAGTATTCCAGCAGATCGAACAGATCAGCGCTGGCGGTGGCAAAACGAGAAATCTCGTGTCCTTGCTGCGCGAGCTGCCCCAGAAAGTGGTACCAGTCCGGTGAGCTGAGCATGGCCGGATCGCACATCAGCACCACTTCCTTGTTGCCCAGATCCAACCCCACCATCCGGCCCCGTTTGAGCTTGCGGGTGGCATCGGAGTCGGGGTAGATCAGACCCACGAAAGCGGGCACCTGATCAAACAGCTGCCAATGCGGCACGGTGCTGCGGGGCAAGGTGTCGGCACTCATTTGGGGAACACTCTGGCGCGCACCGGCACCGACTCGTTGCTGGCAGGCGCAGTCTGTTGTGGGCCACTCGGGTTGGCTGGTGCCGACAGGCTGGGCGGGGCATAACTGACGGGAGCAGCCGGGGTCTGCGATATCAGACTGCGCACTTGGTCTTGAAATGCTGCGCCCTTGTTTGTCCCCGCTGCATCGGCGCGTGCCAGGGCAGGTGCGGGCACCAGAAACAGGCACTGCTGGCCCGTGAGCTTGAGCCACTGGCAAACCGGTTTGCGACGCAGTGGCTCCGCCAACTCGGGCACGGCCTCCTTGGCGGCCTGCAGGTCCACTGGCACAGTGGTCAGCAACACCCCTTCGGTGAAGAGGTGGCTGTTTTTCCACGGCCCAAGACCCTTATCAGGGTGCACGCCCTGACTCAGAATGTGCGTTTGGCCGTCGTAAGTGACCTCGGCTTGCAAGCTGTCGTTCACGCCCAGCACCACCTTCAATACCGGTGGCTCTGGCGGTGGTGGCGGTGGCGGTGGTGGCGGGGCATTGAAGCTGCTGTTCGTTGGTGTGCTGCCCACGTTGTTGCGGCCCAGGCTTTCCGCAAGCTCTTTGGCCCTCATCTGCTTGCTGAGCTTGACCAGCGAAGACAAATCCAACTCCTGTGCGTCAACGTGTGCCGCAACACCCCACAGTGAGAGGGCCATGATCCAGTGTGTCATGTGCGTTCTCATTTGAAATCTTTCCCTTTGACAAAGTAGCGTCCCGTCAGGCTGAATGTGGGGTTGCTCTTTTTGAGTGCCTGGTCCAATTGGTTGATCTGAAAGCTTTCCACCAAGGCGTAGTCCGGCACAGCCAATTCTTCGAGCTGCCACAACTCGCCTTGGGCACTCCATTCACCGGCCAGCACCGGGCGAAAAATCGCGCCGATTTGCCCACTGCCCCCGAACAACGTGGGAGGGGCCACAGACCCCGTGAGCTTGACCAGACCATAGTCTTGCATTTGGGAAACGAATTCCATCTGCGCCTGGGCTGAAAGGGGCAAGCGCGTGCGCATCGCGCCCAGGCGTTCGCCAGTTTCGTTCGGTGCCACCGGGTGCTCAGTGGCGAGGGTTGATGCGCCCTCGGATTTGCTCAGAAAGCTGTAGTTCGGCACTTGCTTCACATCAGCGGGCAGTTCGGAAGAAAAGTCTGCGTAACTGCCATACTGCCGACTCCACTGTGCGGTGCACAGTTGTGGCGTGCATTTGATTTGGGTAAGGAGCCAACCGCCCACACTCAAAGGAATGTTTTTGGCCGTCTCCAGCATCACGTTCAGGGTGCTGTCGCCCAGCGGGGGCACTTTTTCTTGCGCTTGTGAAAATGACTTCTCATACAGAACGTCAGGGTCGTTCTCGCGCAACAGCCGCGCTTCTTCTTCGGCCCGCCTGCGTTGGTCAATGTACACATACACCCCGATGCCCAAGCCTGCCAAGGTGATGAATATCGTCAATTGATGGATCAGTTTGGCATGGTCGGTCAGTGCTTTCAAACGCGCTGCCGCATAGTCGGACTCTTCCAGGATGGACTGGAAGTTGAAGAACTCCGCATCGGCGATGATTTCCCGGGAGCCGCAACGGCGCACGACCGTGCGGTGCGGCAAACGCAGGAATTGTTCTGCCGCAGCCTTGACCGTTGCCTGGTTGCCGATCAGGTCAAAGCCCGGTACCGGCAGCGAGTCCTGCAAAGCCACCAGTGCATATTGGTCGGGGTCCAGCTCGAGCACAAAAATTTCATTGCCACCGATGGAGGCCCCCTCCGAAAGCACCAGTGCGCCCGAAACAAGACGGGGGTGTTGTTTCGATTTGGCGGGCCAACTCGACACGCCCATCAAAGAACCCAATTCCACATGGCTGCGCATGCCCGTTTTTCGGGCCTGATCGCGCACGGTGCGCACTTGCTCAGACTGGGTTGGCACCCAGTTCATGCCGAAGACCAAGTGGTGGTTGGCGGTGGAGAACACCATGCCAGTGTGGCCTGCGCCGGTATCTGATGGTGCAGATACCGCCTCTTGTGTGGATTGCTGCGGTCTGAGTTTTTTCAACAGCTCGGCCATGCGCTCACGCATCGAACGCCAACGCGTCCTTAAGCGTTGTTTGATGGAAATTTCGCCCGAATCGGTCATGGCTCAGAGATCCACCAAGCGGGGGGTGACCATCAGCACCACAGATTGTTTGGACCCGGTCGTGGACTTGTTGGTGCTCACATTTTCGACAGGGCCGGTGGTACTGGTACTTGTTCGGACCCGGTCATACCCCATCATGACCATGGTCTGACCGCTGGGGACCACCACACGTTGCACTGTAGTGAACGAGTCAACACTGGGCAATTGAATGCTTTGCTGATTGGTGCCTTGACCCGAGTCGAAACGGGTCAGCGCCTGGAGCGACGACAGCCGGACCACACTTTGCAGCAACACTTGGTTGGAATCCAGCAGCAAGGGCAGCAAGGTCACATTGGTCCCGGTGGTGACCTGCCCCGGCGTCAAACCCGGTGAACTCAAGGTGGTCGAGCCACTGGTGCTCACCGCTGGGGTGGTCTGCGCCAGGTAGGCCAGCGTGTTGTTGACCGATACGGGAACAGCCGTTCGGTTGGTGGTCACCAAGATGCCCGAGTACGCGGTGGACACCTTGCCAAACGCTTGCAACAGTTGCAGCATGGCAGTTCGGCCAGCGCTGGAACTGAAATTCACCGTGAATGGGGTGTTGCCCGCTGCAGTGGCGGTGGTGGTGGGGGGTGAAGCGAATTTGAAGGTGTTGATCTGCCCCGTCGATTGCAGCGTGCTGTTGATCCAGCCCCAGTCGATGCCCTGGCTGCTGTCCTGGTTCATGTCGATGGTGATGATTTCCACGTCCAGAGAAATCTGTCGCATCAACTGGGTGTTGACCTGGGCAATGTATTTTTCAACCTGCTCATGGACTCGGTAAGAATCAGTCAACACCAACAAGCCCGCATTTTTGTCCAGCGCGATCTTGGCTTTGTCCGATAACAAGGTCTTGAGCCCCGCTTCGAAGCCTTGCCAAAACTCGGTGGCAGAGTCGATGTTGCCGGAAATACCGCCACCACCGCCAGAACCACCCGCACCACCGCCAGTACCACCGGCACCACCGGCACCACCGGCACTCAGTGGGGATGTGATCTTGAAATCACCTGGAAAAGCTTTGACAACATAGGTGGTGGTCTGGTGGCGGTAGAACTCGATGCGGTTGTTTTCGTATTTCCATTGCACTTGTGCCAGGATGGCCACATGGTCAAGCAGGTCGGAGAGGCTGCCGGAAAAGTTGAGCACCATGGATTTGTCATCGCCCGTCTCTGACCCCGCCGGGCGTTGTCCTGCAGAGCGCAGACCCGCATCTGCTTCGGAGCGCAATTCTGGGCTCAGCAACACCAAAATCTGCAGTTCACGCGACAGGCGTTCGGCAATGTCTTTCAAGGACATGCGCTCGGCAGTGCGGAAGGTGACGCTCCGAATGTTTTCCGGCAAGGCCGCATCACGGCCCAGGGGTATGGACCGCACGGCCAGCTTCAGTCGTTTGTCTTCGATGGCAAATTGTGGCCTAGGCTGCGTCTGCTGCAGAACAGACATGGCCGCATTGACCCGTTTGACATTGTCGGCGTGTTGCTGGTCATAACGCTCACGCGTGGCGCAGGCGGTCAGCACTAAGGTCAGCAGCAAAGCCCAGCCAGTGTTTTTTTGAATTTTCATAAGGTATGGCTTCATCGCGCCTGCCCTTGCAGGTACCGGATCACCCTGATTTGGCGCAAATCCGAGTTGATCAAGGCTTGCACAGGGAAATCGGTCATCGACAAGGCTTCCATCACCGTTCCCACGGCATTGCGGAAGTCACCTTCGATGAGCAGATCCACCTGCACCGGAAAGTCGCGTGTGGCCTCCCAGGCCAATTGGTATTGCGCCTCTTGTGCCCAGCGTTGGAGCAGCCGCCTGATCGTGACGTCTTGCAGGCGGACCTCCCAGGTGCGGTGCATGGGTTCGTCCTGCACAGTGGACGCCGAAAGGCGAACCTCGCTGGAGACGTAGGCCCCTTTATTGGCGTCCAGCGGGACGGCTGCGGTGGCAAAAGGGCGCGACAACATGGGCGTGCGCTGCATCGACACCCACTCGACATTCACTTGTGGGCCGTTCGAACCTGGCTTGCCCGTTTGCTCTGCGCCAGCCAAAAGGGTGGCGGGCGATGCCGATGCAGCCTTCGATGTGTGCGCAGGTGCAGGTGCAGGTGCAGGTGCAGGTGCAGGTGCAGGTGCAGGTGCAGGTGCAGGTGCAGGTGCAGGTGCAGGTGCAGGTGCTGGTGCTGGTGCTGGTGCTGGTGCTGGTGCTGGTGCTGGTGCTGGTGCTGGTGCAGGTGCAGGCGGTGGCGCGGGCACAGGCGCTGGTGCTGGTGTTTTCAGAAGGAGGGGCGGCGGAGGCGCAGTGCCCTCACGGCTGGACAGCCACTCAGACATCAAGAACGAGGTTTGGGCCTGTGCGACCCCCGCCATGAAAAGCCAGCCAAACCAGCAGTATTGGTACTTCAATGCGCGCATGGTTCAAGCCCAAGTTCTGATCAATGTGAGGGATTTCAGGCGCGGAGCCTTGCGACAAAATTGGGCGGTGGTCACCACATCCAATTGGCCCGCAGGGTTTTTCTTCAACAAGACATCCCCTGCCGCTGGCACAAAAGTCTGATTGACTGCATCCCAACCCAAATCGGGCACCGCAGTGATCGCCCCATTGGGGGTGCCGACCATGGCGTACAGGGGTGTTCCCTTGGTCTTGGCCATGGCTTCAAAGGCGGCGACCAGGTTGACACAAACCTCCTTGGACACCCCGGTGTAGGTCAAGGCCAGGGCTTGGTTGGCGCTGGCCATGTTGCGGCTGGCCACATGCAGCTCGCCGCCCATGCCGTTGCTCACTTTCACGCCGGCACCTGTCACCGTCAGGTAGGCTTTGGGCACCGAATTGACGTTCAATTGACTGTCGTTGAGCCTTGCAAAGTCGGCGTCGTTGGACAGACCGTCACGCATGTCCTTGATGGTGTCGATGACCCAGGTGGCCTCCACACCGATTTGGGCTTCGCGCAATTCTTTGACGCGCGACTGCATGGCCACCACCACCAGCAAGGCCATGATGCCGATGGAGATGGACAACTCCAGCAAGGTAAACCCCTGCTGCTGAGGCATATGCCCGTGCAGGCGCATCACATTTTTCTCCGCAGCACCGCCAGCGCCATGTGGTACATGCCTGGCGTATCGCAAAAACTGACCATGTCCTGAACCGCCAAGAGCGTGCCATCGATCTGACGGACGATCTGGTAGCCAGCAGGGAAATTGCTCACGATGTCGTTGACTTTGTCGTAATTCACAGCATCTTTCCAGTGGGCCAAAGCCGTGGCTGGGTTGTCGTCGACCACCGCGACCACGCTGCCCACATTGACCGCGTGTTGCAACAGCGCCAAGCACCGGGCACCGGCAGGAAGGCCTGTCAAATGAAACGCCCAGTACTGACTGGCTAAATGGGTGGGCACACCG